>JALRJA010000275.1 GCA_023255235.1 Flaviramulus sp. | reverse complement strand
TTATTACTAAAATCGAATAATTTTTCGGGTGTGCGGTGTGCTGATACAATATCAACTTCTACTTCTATATCAAAACCAGCTAAAATATCAACGGCTTCTTGCATTATTGGTAGGTCCGATTTTGAACCCATTACTACGGCTACTTTCATTTTTTCTTTAATTTTGCTGAGGAATACTAATTACTTTAATTGTGTTTTTAACCAATTCTGCAACCTTTCGGGCATCTTCCATGGTTGGGTTTACTACGGTTACATGTCCCATTTTTCTAAACGGACGCGTTTCTCTTTTCCCATATATATGTGGTGTAACGCCGTCAACCGACATTATTTTGTCCATGTTTTGATAATAAACGGGGCCAGTATGCTTTTCTTCGCCAACTAAATTTACCATAACTGCGGCAACTTTACTCATAGTGTTTCCTAACGGCAAACCTATAATTGCACGAATGTGGTTTTCAAATTGCGAAGTAAAACTACCCTCTATACTATAATGTCCAGAATTATGTGGGCGAGGAGCAACCTCATTTACTAAAATCTCATCATCTTTAGTTAAAAACATTTCAACTGCCAATAAACCTACGTGGTTATAGGCTTGCGAAACGGCTAAAGCTGCAGCTTGTGCTTTTTCGGCAATTTCTTTACTTATTCTGGCAGGGCAAATTACATACTCCACTTGGTTGGCTTCTGGGTGAAACTCCATTTCTACAACAGGATATGTAGCTACTTCACCTTTTGCCGAACGAGCCACAATTACGGCTAATTCAGTTTTAAAATCTACTAAATCTTCCGTTATACATTCTACATCGGGTAGATTAATAAGGTCTAAAGTAGAGCGAACTATTTTCACACCCATACCATCATACCCAAACTCGGCACATTTCCATACAAAAGGGAAGTTAAGCGTGTCTTTTGTTAAGGCTTCTTTTAGTTGATTTAAACCAACAAAACGATTATAACCCGAAGTTGGAATGCTATTTTTTATATAAAAATCTTTCTGTTTTCCTTTGTTTTGAATTAAACGCAAGGTTTTTGGCGAAGGATAAATAGGCAAACCTTCTTCTTCTAATTTATCTAAAGCGTCTAGATTTACATTTTCAATTTCAATGGTTAGCAAATGTACCATTTTTCCAAATTTGTAAACGGTATCAAAGTCCATTAAGCCACCTTTATAGAAAGCATTACAGCCAAATCTAGCTGGGGCTTCGTCGCTTGGGTCTAGTACTAAAGTTTGTATGTCGTATTTTAGGGTTTCGGCAAGTATCATTTTACCTAATTGACCACCGCCTAAAATACCTAGTTTAAAATCAGAAGAAAAATAGTTCATGTTTTATTTGAAATTTTTACAAAGATAACAAATACAACTATTTTCAACCCTATTTTATATCTTCTTTAATACATGTCGAGCAGCGGCTTGATATGCCGGACTATGATCTGCGGCATCATCTATTAAAATTTGCTTTAAAGTGTCGTGTACCCAAGGATATTTTTTACCTAAAACAAAGAGTGTTTTAATAGCGTAATACTTTGCAGCTACCTTTTCGGTACCAATTAGTCGGTCTAAGCTTACTTCAATTATAATATGTTCTTGCTCTTTGGTTAAAGAAATGCCGTTTTTACGGTGATTGCTTTTTGCCAAAAACATACATATCTTAGCTGCTGGTCTTATACTCGAATCGTTTGTTATATTTGGTAAAACAGAGCAAAATGGATTAAAAAAAGGAATAAAAAGTTTTAATTTTTTTTCGCATACCAACTCCAAAACCCAAAAGGCTTTAACATGGTATTGATGCTTTAAATTAAAAGCAATTTCAACTAGTTCGACTATATTTTCTTCTGTTTTTAAACAAAAATTAGCCAAGCTAACCCTGCTTTTTTTATGCGAAGTACTTTCTTCTATTTTTTTAAATAATACACTATTCATTTTTCAAAAATACAAAACCAAACCCAAACTATATTAATTGAGCAAGTTTGAAGTTTAAAAAAGGCATAAACTTTGTATATTTGTTTTTTTATACTAATCAACACAATCACATGATCAACATTGTACTATTCGGAAAACCAGGAGCAGGAAAAGGAACACAAGC
>JALRJA010000274.1 GCA_023255235.1 Flaviramulus sp. | reverse complement strand
GTTTGGAATGGGTGCTGTAAAAGGAGTTGGGCATAGTGCTGTAATTACCATTGTTGAAAATCGAAAAAAAGAAGGGCATTTTAAATCTATTTTTGATTTAGCTAAACGAATTGATTTGCGTGCTGCCAATAAAAAAGCCTTTGAAAATCTAGCTTTGGCAGGTGGTTTTGATAGTTTTAACGCTGTTCATAGAGCACAATATTTTCATGATGAAGGCGATGGTATTTCGTTTTTAGAAAAGGCTATAAGGTATGGTGCTAAGCATCAAGAAAATGAAAATTCTGCTCAGGTTAGTTTGTTTGGTGAGGCTAGTGATGTGCAAATTGCAGAACCACAAGTGCCACCATGTGAAGAATGGGGTACTATGGAAAAACTTGGTAAAGAACGCGAAGTTGTGGGTATTTATATTTCAGGGCATCCGCTGGATGATTTTAAAACCGAAATGAAAACCTTTTGTAATGCCACACTTGCCCTGTTTAATAACCTAGAACCTTATATTAATAGAGAACTGGTTTTTGGTGGCGTGGTAACCAATGTGCAACACCGTGTTAGTAAACAAGGTAAAGGTTGGGCTTTATTTACAGTTGAAGATTATACCGATAGTTTTGAGTTTAGAATTTTTGGTGAAGAGTATTTGAAGTTTAGACATTTTTTAATGCAGAATAATTTTGTGTTTGTGAAAACATTTGTGCGAGAAGGCTGGATAAATAAAGATACAGGCAACCGAAGTGACCCGAGATTGCAGTTTAATAATTTTCAGTTGTTGCATGATGTTATGGAAAATTATGCGAAGAAACTCTCTATTCAGGTTGATATTAACGAGCTAAATGAACAGAACATAATAGCTTTAAAAGAACTCTTACAAATGCACCCTGGAAACCAAATGCTTCATTTTTTGGTGTATGATACTAAAGAGAAAATGAAGCTTACCATGTCTAGCAGAAAGCAAAAAGTAAATGTGTGCCAAGAATTGCTAAGTGAGTTAGAAGCTCAAGCTATTTTATATAAACTAAATTGATATTGAAACCGTTTTTGCACAAAGGATAGTAGCGGCATCCTTTTTTGCTCAAGCAAAAAAGATATAGCGAATAGCCTGACATTTTTTTTAAAAAATGATGTGCCCAAAAACATAAAATAACCTTAAACAATATGATTATAAGCAAAACAAATTGTTTGCTTGGAAACTTTCGTTTTTTTTTGACTATTTTTGTGATTGGAAATAGAATTAAGAACATATAAAATATAATTATTATGGCATTAGAAATAACAGATGCAATATTTGAAGAAACGGTTTTAAAAAGTGAAAAACCTGTACTTGTAGATTTTTGGGCTGCTTGGTGTGGACCCTGTAGAATGGTAGGACCAATTATTGATGAAATAAGCACAGAATATGAAGGAAAAGCTGTTGTTGGTAAGGTAGATGTAGATGCCAACCAAGAGTTTGCCGCAAAATATGGCGTGCGTAATATACCTACGGTTTTGGTTTTTCAAAACGGTGAGGTTGTTGGAAGACAAGTTGGTGTAGCACCAAAAAAGGCTTATACAGATGCCATTGAGGCTCTTTTATAATTAAACACAAAAAGAAAGTGAAAAAGGTTTCTCATAATGGGAAACCTTTTTTTATTTTAGATGCAAATTAAAATTAAAACAAATGAATAAACCAATAAAAGTGCAAGATGCTATTGACAGCAAATTACTAGAAGAACGAAAAGTGTTTTTATGGGGACAGGTTGATGACAAATCGGCTAAACATGTTATTGACAGATTACTGTATTTAGATGCTGTTGCAACAAACGATATTACCTTATACATTAACAGCCCAGGGGGTTATGTTACCTCTGGTTTTGCTATTTATGATTGTATAACATCTTTAAAGAGTGATGTGTCAACTATTTGTACTGGGTTGGCAGCTTCTATGGGGTCTATATTATTATCTATAGGAAGCAAAGGAAAACGGTTTATACAGCCACACGCAAGAGTTATGATACACCAACCAAGTGGCGGTGCTCGTGGTCAAGCTAGTGATATTGAAATTACTGCTCAAGAAATTATTAAAACCAAAGAGCTAAGTGCCAAAATATTGGCTAAAAATTGCGAGCAAACATTTGAAAAAGTAATGAAAGATTTTA
>JALRJA010000269.1 GCA_023255235.1 Flaviramulus sp. | reverse complement strand
AAGATGCTTTATTAGCCCAACAAACTACTATTGAGTCATATCGTGAAATAGCTATTTACAGCTTTAGTGAACCTGCGCTTTTTGCCAAAACATTCTCGCCTTTAATTAGTTTCAATAAGGCACAGATGTATTGTGTTTTAGATAATTTCTTTGTTTTTTCAGATAATAAAGACACATTATTTACAATTATTGCCAATTATCAAAACAATACAACACTAGGTAATTATTATGGTTTTCAAACTATAAAAGAACAATTAAGTGATGCCTCATCATTAATTCAAGTTGTAAACCCATCAACTTTAAAAAGCATTATTAATGATAACTTAAAAAATAAAGACCATTATAATTTTAGTGATTTTAATGTTTCAGCATTACAATTTATTTATGATACTAATTTTGCACATGTTCATGCTGTAATAAAAAAGAGTCAGGTTAAAACCTCATCAAATACAGTTTCTGAACAACTTAATATAAAACTTGATAAAGATTTATTAAACACACCTCAATTTGTTACAAATCACATCACAAAAGAAAAAGAAATTATTGTACAGGATGTTAATAACAACTTATATTTAATTTCAAATAAAGGAAAGGTGCTTTGGAAAAAACCTATACAAGGTGCTATTTTGGGTCATGTTGAGCAACTAGACATTTATAAAAACGGTAAATTACAACTTTGCTTTGCAACTGCAAATCAGGTTTATGTTATAGATAGAAATGGCAAAGATGTTGCACCTTTTCCTGTTAAATTTAATAATGAAATCACGCAACCATTATCTGTTTTTGACTATGATAAAAACAAAAACTACCGCCTATTAGTTACTCAAAATAAAACTGTTTTAATGTATGATGTTAATGCCAAAATTGTAAGTGGATTTAAATTTCAAGCTGCAAACAGTACTATTACAAGTCAACCCAAACATTTTAGAATTAATACCAAAGACTATATTGCTTTTAAAACTTTAAACAAACTTTACTTGCTAGATAGAACTGGCAAAACTAGAATTGTACCCAAATCTGAAAACACCTACTCTAATCAACCAATTTATTTATATAATAATACTTTTGCAACAACTGGTGCAAATGGTAACTTAATTTGTGTTGACACTAAAGGTAATGTTTCAAATACACCTATTAACCTTACTGAAAACCACGCCATTGATGCAAGTAGCAAAACACTTGTAACATTTAGCGAGAATAGACTATCTATAAAAAATAAAACAACCGAGCTTGATTTTGGTGATTATTCAAAATGTAAATTCTTTTATTATAATGATAAAATATACATATCAATAACTGATTTGCAATCTCATAAAATTTACATTTTTGATAGCCAATCAAATTTACTTGATAATTTTCCGGTTTATGGCAATTCAAGTATAGATTTTAGTAATATTGATACCGATAAAAACCTTGAGTTTGTAGCAAAAGGCGAAAGCAACTCTATTATTCTTTATCAAATTAATTAATTGCTGTTTTTAATAAACCATTTACACACATTATAACCTAACTATATTTTTGTAAAGTAACTAGCCGTTTCTAAACTTAATTTAATAGTATTGCATTTAAAAAATAAACATGATTTCACGTAAAAATGCTGGCATTTCAAAATTTATAATTCATAAAGTTGGCAATAAATTTAACGATACAAAAAATGCCTTTTCAGAAAAATTAGTTGCTTTAGATGAGGCTAGTTACGACCTATTGTTACCCTTTTTATTAAAACCGTTTGCAAACCAAGTGCAAAGCTACCGTTTTAACCACCATGCCAACATTTCACTAAATGAAATAAATAGCTATTCAAACCAGCTATTTAACGATGAGGAAGCCTTTGTTAACGTTTCAAAACACATAGTAACCCATTTATATGAGCAATCTAACACAGCCAATATTAAAACTGGTGATGTTTTGGTGGTTTTATTTGAAGGTATTGAATTTAGAGATATTACAACCAATGCTATTGGTATTTTTAAAATTGAAACTAAAGTTAATTTTTTTCAAACGTTTCTAGAAAATAACTGCTATGATATTTTAGTACAAAAAGGTATTAGCTCTAAAAAAATTGATAAAGGCTGTTTAATTTTAAACCAAACTGATGCAGAAGGTAATATTATTTTTAGTGTAGATAATAACGGTTATGATGCACAATATTGGATACATCATTTCTTAAACATAAAATATGCCAACGACGCTAATAATCACACACAACAATACATTAGCTTTTGTAAAGAATTCTCTTCTCAAATATTAAAACCTAATTATGGTGCTCAAGAAAAAAATAATTTTTTAGCAAAATCTATTGATTTTTTTAAAGAAAATGACGTTGTAAATATTGAACATTTTAAAGAAGAATTATTTGAAAACGAAAAGCAAATTAGAGAATTTGATAATTATAAAAAAGAATTTGAAGGCGAACAAAATATAGTTATTAGAAATCAATTTGATATTGCTGAAGCAGTTGTAAATAAAGAGAAAAAAAAGATTAAAACCGATATAAACCTAGACACACATATTCAAATAAAACTAGATATTGATGCACCTGATGCTTCTTCTGAATATTTAGAACGTGGGTATGACGAAGATAAAAAAATGCACTATTATAAGGTGTTTTTTAATGCTGAAAA
>JALRJA010000226.1 GCA_023255235.1 Flaviramulus sp. | reverse complement strand
TGAAGATTACCTTGGAGACGGAGCCGGAGCAGCCAGCAGAATCAAGGAAGTTTTCGCCGATATTGATAGGAATAATGACGGGCAGATCGACCAGCACGAGTTCATAAAAGCCTTGAAATTCAAGTTAGTGAGTTAATTATTTTAGGCGATTCAGACCCAGAAACATACCCTATTCAACCTAAAAAACACTCCTTTGAGTTTTTAAGAGAAAATGCCCATTTAAGAACGCGAACCAATACATTTAGTGCTGTTATGCGTTTACGGTCGGCGTTGTCTTTTGCTATTCACAAGTATTTTAATGATAATGGGTTTTATTACATGCACGCTCCTATTATTACAGGAAGTGATGCCGAAGGTGCCGGAGAAATGTTTCAAGTTACCAGTATGGATGTTAAAAACCTTCCAAAAGATGATACAGGCAATATTGATTATTCAAAAGATTTCTTTGGAAAAGAAACTAATTTAACCGTTTCTGGGCAACTAGAAGCAGAAACGTATGCCATGTCGCTAGGTAAAGTATATACATTTGGACCAACTTTTAGAGCCGAAAACTCTAATACCTCTCGTCATTTAGCTGAGTTTTGGATGATTGAACCCGAAGTCGCTTTTTTAGATTTAGCTGGTAATATGGATTTAGCCGAAGATTTTATGAAATCGGTTATATCATATATTCTTAAAAATAATGAGGAAGATTTACACTTTTTAGACAAACGCTTACAAGACGAAGAGAAAACAAAACCGCAAGCAGAACGTAGCGATATGACTTTAATTGAAAAACTAAAGTTTGTAACCGATAATCACTTTAAGCGTGTAAGTTATACAGAAGCTATTGATATTTTAAGAAATTCAAAACCTAATAAAAAGAAGAAATTCAAGTATTTAATAACCCAATGGGGAACAGATTTACAAAGTGAACACGAGCGTTTTCTTGTTGAAAAACACTTTAAATGCCCAGTTATATTATTTGATTACCCTGCAAACATAAAAGCTTTTTATATGCGTTTAAACGATGACGGGAAAACCGTTAGAGCTATGGATATATTATTTCCGGGAATTGGCGAAATTGTAGGAGGAGCTCAACGTGAAGAGCGTTTAGATGTTTTAAAGAAAAAAATGGCGGCTATTAATATTCCAGAAGAAGACCTTTGGTGGTATTTAGATTTACGCAAATATGGTACTGCTGTGCACTCTGGTTTTGGTTTGGGCTTTGAGCGTTTAGTGATGTTTGTTACTGGTATGAGTAATATTAGAGATGTAATTCCTTATCCAAGAACACCACAAAATGCCGAATTTTAATATGTTTTTAACCTCAAGTTACTATGTGAAATAGTCTTTTTTTATTTAAGTAATTACTTTTAAATTCAAGCATGCTTAAACAACATTTACAATTTAAATTATCACAAAAGCTTTCGCCGCAACAAATTCAATTAATGAAATTGATACAGTTGCCTACCCAAGCCTTTGAACAACGTTTAAAGCAAGAACTGGAAGAAAACCCAGCCTTAGAAGGCGGAAAAGAAGCTACTGAAACAGAATTTGATTCAGATTTTGATAATTCTACAGATGATTTTAACGACAGTGAAACTATTGGTAACGACGAAATTGATGTTGATGTCTATTTAAGTGATGATGAAATACCAGACTATCGTACTCAGGTTAATAATTACAGCCCTGATGATGAGGAGAAAACCATGCCTTACGCTGCAGGAACTTCGTTTACTCAATATTTAGTAAATCAATTAAATACTTACAGACTAACTGATGAAGAACGTGATATTGCAGAATTTTTAGTAGGTAGCATTGACGAAAGTGGGTATATAAGAAGAGATTTAAGTGATATTATGGATGATTTGGCATTTACCCAAAATGTATTCACAACAGAAGAAAACATCCAAAAAGTTTTAAAAGTTGTACACCAACTAGACCCGGCTGGTGTAGGTGCTAGAAACCTTCAAGAGTGTTTAAGTATTCAATTACACCGAAAAGAAAAAACAGCCGACACAGAACTAGCTATCACTATTATTGAAAAAGCATTTGATCCTTTTACCAAAAAACATTACAAAAAATTACTTCAAAAGTTTAGTATTTCTGAAATTCAACTTAAAGCCGCCATATCAGAAATTGAACATTTAAACCCTAAACCTGGTGGTTCATATTCTGGAAATAATAGAATTGTAGAACACGTTGTTCCAGATTTTGCTATTAAAATTATTGATGGAGAATTAGAATTAACCTTAAATGGCAGAAATGCCCCAGAACTTCATGTTTCTAAAGAATATAACAACATGCTTAAAGGCTATAAAGATTCTAAAGAAAAATCAAAATCTCAAAAAGATGCTGTCATCTTCATTAAACAAAAACTAGATGCCGCAAAATGGTTTATTGAAGCTATAAAACAACGCCAGCAAACCTTATTTGTAACTATGAGTGCTATTATGCACTATCAAAAAGAGTATTTTTTAACAGGCGATGAACGCAACTTAAAACCAATGATTTTAAAAGATATTGCCGATGAAATTAACATGGATGTATCTACAGTATCTCGTGTAGCCAACAGCAAATATGTTGACACACCTTATGGAACTAAATTGATAAAAGAGTTTTTTTCAGAATCTATGAAAAATGATCAAGGAGAAGATGTATCAACTAGAGAAATTAAGAAAATTTTAGAAACAGTTATTGATGAAGAAAACAAAAAAAAGCCCTTAACAGATGATGCTCTAGCTTTAATTTTAAAAGAAAAAGGCTATCCTATTGCAAGGCGTACTGTAGCTAAATATAGAGAGCAACTAGATATTCCGGTTGCTAGATTGCGAAAAAAAATATAATGGATAGGCTCTTAAAAAGTATCTCGTATATTTTTCATCCTTTAATAATGCCGCTTCTTGGTGTTATTTTTTACTTCTATAAATCGCCTCGATTTTTTTCAAAAGATATTATTACGGCAAAATTAATTTCGCTATTTATATTAACTTTTATATTACCCATTTTACTATTCTTTCTTTTAAAAACTGTTAAAAAAGTTGAATCTGTAAACCTTGAAACAACTAAAGAAAGGATATTTCCGTTAATATTAAATTGTATTATAATAAGTTTAGTTTTAATGCGTGTTCTACAATCATCTCAAATTATAGAACTTTATTTTTTCTTCTTAGGAATTCTTATATCAAACATTACCTGTTTAATATTGGCTGTTTTAAAATTTAAAGTAAGCATTCACATGATTGCTGTTTCTTATGTTTTTATGTTTTTAGTAATACTAAGTATTCATTTTAGTATTAATATAAATGGCATTCTAGCTTTATCAAGTATTATTATAGGTGCTGTAGCTACATCTAGATTGCATGTAAAGGCTCATACTAGTTTAGAGCTTATTATGGGTGTTTTTATTGGTGTATTGCCGCAATTAGTTATGGCAAACTACTGGTTATAATACATAAAACATGAGACCTATTTTAATAGCTTCTATGTTTATATTGCTGCCGTTTAATAGTGCTTGATTTGAAAAAATTGGATTTAAAGGGTAGTATAAATAGATATTCCAAGTATTATAGCCTGCACTTATGCTTAATCCATACTGTAAGTCATTAAATGCCTTATTGTTATTAAATTTAATGGTTCCTAAATCGCCTTCATATTTTGATGTATTTGTTAAAACATAGCCTATTTTAAATCCTGTGTAAATACGCCAAAAATTGTAATTTGTTGCGGTTGATGTTCGCCATCTAAACTCAATAGGTAATTCTATTAAATAATTAGAGAATTTGTTTTTAGTATAGGTATTAGCACCTTGAATAATGTTATATGTAAATGCATTATTTGTGTCTTTATTAATGAGCAAGTTTTGGTTAAATGTGTTTGCAGAAAGCCCAAGCCCAACTCCAATAGCTATATTTCTATGTTTGTTAATTGGCATATCTTTTATAAAGCCTAGGTGAAAACCTAATGAAAAGCCACTTTGAGAAAGACCATCGGGCATCTTGTTAATTAAATTATAAGTAACTCCTGCATAAAATTGATCTTCTTTATATAGGGAATCTACTTCTTTTGCTTCGGTTTCTTGTGTGAAAGAAGTAGTTGTATTTAATAAAAACAAACAGGTTATAATAGCGTATTTCATTTAAAAAAAGTAGTTTCTGTTCTAAATATTAAGTTCACAATGATACTTAAAATTATAAATCTAAAAAAAATAAAAGGCGTTTTGAAAATATCAAAACGCCTTTTTTATAACATTACAAGAATATGTAATTAATTTCTCCCTAACACACTACCTTTTTTAGTAGTATAATTAATTTTTAGGGCATTCACTTTACGCAATTCTTGTTTAATATCACCAATTAAACCCATGTTTGCATCACTATCTACTTTAAGAGCAGTAGTTAAAAAGGGTATTAATTCTTCTCGTTTTGAAGCGCGTTCAGCGGCAATAAAAGCAGCTATTTCGTTTACGTCGGCAAATTTATCATTGAGCTGAATTTTTGCTTCTGTACCATACTGCTTATAATTTTCACTTGGCTTACCGGCATAGATATACATAACCAAATCCTTTTTGTCAAGTTTTTCTACTTGATCTGCAAAAGGTAAATTATTTTCTATCATTAGGGTGTTTTGCCTCATTACTGTAGCAACCATAAAAAAGAATAATAACATAAAAACAATATCTGGTAGTGCTGCTGTATTTACTGCAGGAATTTCGCCTCCTTTTTTCTTTTTAAATTTAGACATATTTGTTAAATGTTAAATGTTATTATTGTACTTCTGAGAGTTTTTGAGGATACTCAATTTTTATTTGTTCTATCTGCTCTTTTAACTTCTCTTTGTTTCCAGGCCAATTTACATCATTATAATTGGCTTCCATTTCTGTAAAAGACTTACCGTATAGATTTAAAGCTCTTGTGTTTCTTAGCTCGTTATAAGCTGCAACGAGTTCGTTTTGTACAGCTATATATGTTTTATAGGTAGTTTCACGTTCGTTTTTTAAAGAAATAATTGCCTTATCTGGGTTATCAGAAGAATTAGGATCTTTTTTGCCATTACAAAAATCGCAAGTTCCATCTCCGTTGTTATCTAAAAACTCTATGGCTGCTTTTCTCAAGTCTTTAACTTCCATTAATTCGTCTTCAACAAGTAACTGGTCTTTTCCGTTTAGTAAAACAGTAAAAATGTTTTTTTGCTTAATAATTGGAGGTTCTGTTTCTTCTATTGGAGGGAGTTTTCTGTTTAAACCAGAATCTGTCTCTATAGTAGTTGTTACTAAGAAGAAAATTAATAGTAAAAACGCAATGTCGGCCATGGAGCCTGCATTTACTTCGGGTGCTGCTCTTTTTGCCATATCTTATTTATTGTTAGAAAGTTTTTTTGAACCACCATATAACATAGAGCCAATAGCAATTATTGCTAGAAAGTAAAAGGTATATAATCCTGCTCCTACTAGTTTTGATGTAGCTTCAGTTAGGTTTACACCTTTATCAATAAAAGGCTGTAAATCTAAATCGGTACCAGATGAAATAATATAAGATATAATAACTACGGCTAAAAAAGCACCAACTGTCATTAAGGTTTTTTTAATATTTCCTGATAGCAATCCTTTAAAAACAAATAATAATACAATGCCAATAACAATGAGTAACACCATATAGGCAATGTACATAAATGTTGTAACAACACCATTTGACTCTCCTGCTTTTATAGCATCGTCTCCTGTGTTAATTATCATAAAGAGGAATAAGGCAGAAATAACGCCAACTATTCCTAATATGATAGTTATTATTTTTTGTGAATTCATAATTTTTTGAATTTAAATTATATTATTATTTTTTGTTTCTAATTAATAGATCCATTAATGTAATAGAAGCGTCTTCCATATCATTAACAATACTATCAATTTTACCAATAATATAATTGTAAAAAATTTGAAGTATAATAGCTACTACCAAACCAAATACGGTTGTTAAAAGAGCAACTTTAATACCTCCAGCTACAAGTGAAGGTTGCATGTCTCCGGCAGCTTCAATTTTATCAAAAGCTTGAATCATACCAATTACCGTACCCATGAAACCAAGCATCGGTGCAAGTGCAATAAATAAAGATACCCAAGAAACGTTTTTCTCTAAAAGTCCCATTTGTACA
>JALRJA010000216.1 GCA_023255235.1 Flaviramulus sp. | reverse complement strand
CAAAATCTTTTTTTAATGGGTCACTTTGAGTGCAACCTCCAGGCGTAGAAACAATTTGTCCATTTGTAATATTTGTAATGGGTTGGTAATGAAAATAAATTTTACCGTATGTGGTTAAAGTACTGTTGTCATTATATGTGATAACAAATGTGCTTGTTTTTTCTCCACTAGTTGAATAATTAACAGTAATACTTTGGTTGTTTAATGTATAATTTGAAATAAGCGTTCTATTTATTCCGTCACCAAAATTTGCAACTATTTTTTTAATGGTTTTAAAACCGTTTTTATAGTAAAGATTGTTGTTTAGCTTATATGTTATACTAGTGCCCTTTACATGAGTTTTGGTTGGCGCTATAACTGTATTATGGAGCATTATAAAAGAACTTTTACCACTTATTGGCGTAAATGTGTTTGTGCTATTATTAAATAATAGCCCGCCTGAACCTGGGTTTTGCTCATTATAATTAAGAATATGAAATTGTGTGTTTAGTATAGCAACATCTACTTCGTTGTTTGCCGTTGTATTTGCAATTTTGTTTTTAAATTGGTCTAAACTCTCAAACTTTAAGCTGTTGCTGGCGTTATACATCTCTGACAAAGCCTGTTTAAAATAAGGTAAATTTGCCGTGTTAAAGGTGCTTACTTTATTGAAGTTGTAGAGGTTTGCAACTGTAATTACGCGTTCGTATATTATACCACTTGAAACACTAGATTGATTAATGTTTATAAGTTGTTGGTCTAAGCTAATGTTTTCATTAGCTGGTGCGGTTTGTGAATGTGCCATTGAATAAAGGCATAACACCCACAAGAAGTGTTGAAGTTTTTTCATACTTTTGTAAAAATTAAATTAATAAATAGGTAAAGATTATTTGTTATTTAGTTATGAGGCTGTCATTGCCGTGGCAGCCTTTTTTATTTTTTAAGGAAACGAAACATTTGGGAGTGTTTGCCAATTTATATCAAATCGCCCGCCTTTAATTACAATAGTGTCATTTAAACTAGATGAGTTAATCATTTTTCCTGAAAAAACTCCCGAAAGGATTCGATTATAAAAATTATAGTTTGTAATCTCCATTGTTCCAGAGTTTTCAAATGAGCGATAATATTGATAGCTGTTTGTAGCTTCGTTAAACACCCTACAATGCATATAGTTGTGGTTATACCCATCTATAGCGTTATATCCGTTAGATTCGTTAATTACATAAACTCCTGTGCCGTTTTCATGAACTTGGTGCATATGTATTAAAATTTTAGCTGTTCTATCACTTTTAAAGTCTCTAATGTCTAACTCATAATAATCGGTTGTATTAGAGTAACCACCGTAAAGGCCTGCGCTATCATCACTACCTCCTATACTTCCTGTTCCATCTCGTGGAATGAGTAAGTTGCCGTTTATACAGCAACCAAAGGTGTTTGCTCCAGATGTTGTAATTGCAGGGAGGTTGTTTTCACAGACAGCCAATGGGTTTGTGTTATCATTATTGTTTGAACAAGCCACAAATAGCTGTAGGCTTAAGGCAAGGGATAAGAGTTGTGTTTTCATAAGCTTTAAAAATTATAATGGACTATTAAGTTTGTTGAAAAATTATTATTTAATTGATTTATGGAATAAGAATTGTTTAAACCCGCCCCCACTTTTTTAGTAAAAAAGAATTTTAAATTTAATTTTATGGGAAAGGCGATTGCTTTTCCTTCCTTAAAAGAACTGCTATTACTATTCTGAATATAACTACCTATACCGGCAAAACTTTCAAGACTAAACCAGTTTACAGGTTTTAATTCTCTACCATAGGCAATAGAAATTTCAGAAAAATTATACGAAGAACTACCAACAACTCCTATTTCGGCACCAGTTAAATAACATAAATTAACTAAATTTTTATTTGACTTTATAGTTCCGTTAATAACAAATGTAGCCCCTCCACCATCAGAATTTGTTTTTTTTAAATAAAAACCACCAAAACCAATAGAAGCAGAATGTAATTTGATTTTACTTTCATTATTTTGGGAATAACACCAAAGTGAACTTATTAAAAATAAAGTTAAGAAAAATGATGGGTTTAATCGTTTTAATCTCATAAGTATAAGAATTAAATTATTAATAATATGTTAAAGATAATAAAATAACTTTAAATAACACAAATTTGTGTTTATGTTTTTTGTGTTTTTAATGGAATTTGCCAAAATGAATAATTTTGAGAAAAATTTTATTATTTGTTTTGGTAAAAAAGTTAAGCATTACCGCTTAATTAATAATCTTTCTCAAGAAATGTTGGCAAATGATGCGAATATACCTATAAATCAAAT
>JALRJA010000270.1 GCA_023255235.1 Flaviramulus sp. | reverse complement strand
TCTATATGTGTTTTTTAACTGCGTATAAGCTAATGTGATTAATTTTAGTTTTTCTTCGTATTTTTTATTTCCAGCATTTATATCGGGGTGAAATTTTTTGACAAGTAGTTTGAATTTTTTTTAGATTGTTTTTTGTTTCTATATAGTATTCTAAAGCATAGGTAACATTATTAGACTGCAAAATGCTAAAAGATTTGTAAACCTTTTTAATAATTCAATGTTTTTTAAGCCTGGTTCTATTTCAAACTTGCTATTTACATCAATTGCATAACAGTATTTGGAAGCTTTACTTGTTTGAAATTCTTTTATTTTTTCTAGTTCTTTAACCCCAATTCCGCCGCTTAAAAAAAAGGGTTTTGTTGAAGGATAATTGTTTAATACATCCCAATTAAAAGTATAGCCGTTACCACCTGGTAGTTCTCCTTTGGTATCAAATAAAAAATAATCGCAAACAGTTTCATAAGGTTTTAAAATATGAAAATCAAATTTGTCTTTTATTGAAAATACTTTAATAATTTCTAACAAATTGTATTTGTTTTGGGCTTTTTCAATAGTAGTATGTGTTTGATTATACAGGTGTTTTAAGTCTGCACAATATGCAGCAGATTCATTACCGTGTAACTGCACAGCTTGTAAATGATGTGCTTTAATTTTTTCAATAATAAAACTTAAACTAGCATTAACAAAAACCCCTGTTTTTTTTATAGAACTTGGTATTTCTGGAATGGTTTTAGAACTAAAGCATCTAGCCGATTTTTGGTAAAATATAAAACCCATATAATCGGGTTGTATGGCAGCAACTTGTTGTATGTTATCTTGATATGTCATTCCACAAACTTTGAGTCTTACTTTAGTTTTATTAAAAGAAGACGTATTACTAGAAGCTGTTGGATGTGATTTTTTATTCACCTAAATAAAGTTATTTAAATTATACTGTTAATAAACTTGGTTGCACTTTCACCTGGATTGTTAGATTTCATAAAGTTTTCGCCTATTAAAAATCCTTGATAACCATATTGTTGCAATTCTTTTATAGTTTCTACATGGCTAATACCACTTTCTGATACTTTAATAAAGTCATTAGGAATTAAATTGCTTAATTCTTTACTGGTTTCAATACTAACTTGAAAAGTTTTTAAATTTCTGTTGTTAACGCCTAACATATCTATGCTTGGCATGATAGATTTATGTAGCTCTTCTTGGTTGTGAACTTCTAAAAGAACATCTAGGTTTAAACTTTTTGCTAATTCTGAAAATTGTTTTATTTCATTTCTAGTAAGTATTGCTGCAATTAATAAAATAACATCGGCACCATAGGCTTTAGCTTCAAGAAGTTGGTATTCATCTATAATAAATTCTTTGCGTAAAAGTGGTAAATTACAACTGGCTCTAGCTATTAATAAATCGTCTAAAGACCCTCCAAAATAGGTTGTATCTGTTAAAACCGACATACCACAAACGCCTGCTTTCTCATATCCTTTTGCCACATCTTGAACCCGTAAAGCGTTATTAATTGTTGCTTTTGATGGTGAACGCCTTTTGTGTTCTGCAATAATACCCGATTTGCTTTTAGCTAATGCGTTGCTAAGCGAAATGGTTTGTTTTTCAAATAAAACAGATTGTTCTAATTGGGTTCTTGGAATGATGCTTTTTTTAAGAGCTACTTCCTTGTGTTTATCGCTTGTTATTTTGTCTAGTATAGTCATTATTTACTCAACTCAATTAATTTATTTAAACTGGCTTTAGCTTTTCCTGAAAACAACGATTCTTTTGCCATTTCAAAACCCTCTTTATGCGATATTTGTTTAGTAGTTGCAATAGCTAAAGCGGCGTTTGCACATACTACATTGTTTTGTGCTTCTGTACCGTTTCCGTTTATAATATTCATAAATATGTTTGCCGAACTTGCTACTGTATCTCCTCCTAAAATGGCATTTGGTTTGATTACAGATAATCCTAAATCTTTGGGTTCAAAAAGGGTTTCGGCATGGTTTGAAATAAGTTTTGTTTTTCCTGTTAATGAGATTTCGTCATAGCCTTCAAGATCGTGAATTATGCTGTAATTTTTATTGGTTTTTTGATATAAATACCCGTATAATCTTTGTAGTTCTAAATTAAAAACACCTACTATTTGGTTTTTTGGAAATGCCGGATTTACCATTGGACCTAGCATATTAAAAAAGGTTTTAACGCCTAATTCACGTCTAATTGGTGCCACGTTTTTCATGGCAGGATGAAATAAAGGTGCGTGCAAAATGCAAATACCGGTTTGTTCTATGGTGTTTTTTAAAAAATCTATATTGTTAGAAAATTTGATGCCTAAAAATTCCATAACATTTGATGAGCCACATGAAGACGATACGCCGTAGTTTCCATGTTTTACAACATTAACACCTGCTCCTGCTGTTATGAAAGAGGCTAGTGTAGATATGTTGAAAGTATCTTTTCCGTCGCCACCTGTTCCGCATAAATCTATGGGGTTGTATTGGTTTAGGTCGACAGCAATACATAAATCAAGTAGGGCGTCTCTAAACCCTTGTAGTTCTTCTATGGTAATGCTTCGCATCATAAAAACCGACAGAAAACATACTATTTGGCTTTGGTTATATTTGTTGTTTGATATATTTACCAAAATTTGTTTGGCTTCTTGGCTTGAGATGGTTTCGTGATTTATTAATCTGTTTAAAACGTCTTTCATGGCTCTTTTTTATAATTTCTTTATAGGCGTGTTTGTTTTGTGTTTAATTGTTTACCCAATTGTCTAATATTTTTTTTCCTTTTGGTGTAAGTACCGACTCTGGATGGTATTGAACGCCTC
>JALRJA010000371.1 GCA_023255235.1 Flaviramulus sp. | reverse complement strand
TATACCCCGTTCCCAGTTCACGGGCTAGATAAAGCCATGGGCTTAGAACCAACACGCATAGCAATTACAGCATTTATGTATGGATTAGTTGGATTAACAGTAGCCATAGTTATGATGAATTTTATCATGATTCAAGATTGGCCTCAAGATATTGGAGGAAAACCAAGCTTTAGCTATTTAGAAAATATGCCCGCTTTTGTGCCTATCATGTTTGAACTAACCGTATTTTTTGCAGCTCACCTAATGGTAATTACTTTTTATTTAAGAAGTAGAATGTGGCCATTTAAAAAAGCAGAAAACCCAGACCCAAGAACAACTGACGATCATTTTTTAATGGAAATTGCAGTACATGGAAACCAAAATGAATTAGAAAGTTTGCTTAAACAAACCGGAGCAGTTGAAATTAATTTAGTTGATAAAGCCCATTAATTAGATATGAAAAGCTTAATTAAAATAATAGTATTAGCATTTATATTAGTTACATACTCTTGTAAAAAAGATACAGCACCCAATTACCAATATATGCCCAATATGTATGAATCTGTTGGTTATGAAACCTATGCCGAATCAAATGCCTTTGCAAACGGTATAGAAGCACAAATACCAGCAGAAGGCACTATACCAAGAGGATATATACCTTTTGATATTGAAAACACAACAGAAGGGTATAATTTAGCTAAGGCTACCTTATTAAACCCATTAGATTCATCTCAAGTTGATTTTGATAAAGGCAAACAACTATATGAAATTTACTGTGGTATATGCCATGGAAACAAAGGAAACGGACAAGGAAACTTAGTTAAACGCGAAAAAATTCTTGGAATACCAAGCTTTGATGATGCAGGTAGAGCCATAAATCAAGGAAGCATCTATCATGTTATTTATTATGGAAAAAATGCCATGGGCTCTTATGCAAACCAATTAAATGAACAAGAACGTTGGCAGGTAGTTTCATACGTATTACAATTGAAAGCAGATTTAGAAAAGTAAGATTATATAAGATATGTACACATTCTCAAATAAATTAAAAACAGTTTCTATTATTTTAATAGCCCTCGGGTTATTAGGAGTAGGCTTTAGTTTTTTCGATGCACATAAATCTTTTGAAGAAGTTGAAACTTTACTTGCAGAAGAATCACATCATGGAGGAGGTCACGATCAAGAAATTGCTCATGCAACAACTGATTTACATTTAGATGATGCTCACTCACAAGTTGACCAACACCAAAAACACGTAGAACACGTTCAACACCAAATAGCAAACAGACCATGGTCTGCATTATACGTAGCCGCTTTTTTCTTTATGATGATTGCCTTAGGTGTCTTAGCATTTTATGCCATTCAAATTGCATCACAAGCAGGCTGGTCTCCTGTATTATTTAGAGTTATGGAAGGAATAACATCATACGTGTTACCAGGAGCTTTAATAGTGCTAGGTATTGCTGTAGCTTCAGGAACCATAGGACACTACAACCTATTTATTTGGATGGATCCAGAAGTCGTAGAACACGATAAACTAATAAAAGGAAAATCAAGCTTTTTAAACCTTCCATGGTTTATTATTAGAGGGTTAATATTTATAGCAGGCTGGAGTTTATACCGCTACTTTTCTCGTAAGTTCTCAATGGCACAAGATACAGCCAATGACATAAGTAACTTTAAAAAATCGTTTCGAATTTCAGCAGCATTTTTAGTGTTCTTTATTTACACAGAATCTATGATGTCTTGGGACTGGATTATGAGCGTTGACCCACACTGGTTCTCAACATTATTTGGGTGGTATGTTTTTGCAAGTATGTTTGTAAGCGGTATTACCGTTATTGCATTAATTACTATATACTTAAAATCTAGAAATTATTTAGAGTTTGTAAATGAAAACCATTTGCATGACGTAGCCAAATTTATGTTTGCATTTAGTATTTTTTGGACCTACCTGTGGTTTTCACAATTTATGCTTATATGGTACTCAAATATTCCAGAAGAAGTAACCTATTTCGTGTCTCGTTTTAACGATTACAAATGGCCATTTCTTGGTATGGTTGGACTCAATTTTGTATTCCCTATACTAATGCTAATGAATGCCGACTATAAACGAATTCCTTGGTTTGTGGTTATGACAGGTTTAGTAATACTATTTGGTCATTACATAGATGTGTTTAACATGATTATGCCCGCAACTGTAGGAGACAGATGGGGTATTGGAATTCCTGAAATTAGTTCAATATTGCTATTTGCAGGACTATTCATTCTAGTTGTGTTTACAGCATTAACTAAAGCACCTTTACTGGTTAAAGGATACCCATTTAGAAAAGAAAGCGAAGATTTTCATTATTAATTAAGAAATAAATAAAGACCAACGATAACAATGACTGCTTTATTAACAATTATAATTTTAGTATTTATTTTAGTTGCCATTTGGCAAATGGTTAAAATTTTTGATTTAGCTCAAGCAAAAAATGAAAACACTCAAGTTGCTAGTGATAAAGACAATGCCGTAAATGGGTATTTAATGATGGGCTTTTTAGCATTCATTTATATCATTACCATCATCTGTTTTGTAAAATGGGGCGACTTACCTCTATTATCTAATTCTGCCTCAGAGCATGGCCCAATCATTGATAATTTAATGATTACCTCATTAATCATTATATTTATAGTACAAACAGTTACACAATTCCTATTACACTACTTTGCTTTTAAATACAAAGGCGAAAAAGGTAAAAAAGCCTTGTTCTTTGCAGATAATAATAAATTAGAATTTATTTGGACTATTATTCCAGTTATTGTTTTAGCAGGATTAATTATTTATGGTTTAAATACCTGGATTAACATTATGAATGTTGACGAAAGCGATGACCCTATAGTGATAGAATTATATGCACAACAATTTAACTGGAAAGCTAGATATGCTGGTGAAGATAACACCTTAGGAAAAGCTAATGTTCGCCTTATAGATATTGACCGAGCTAATATTTTAGGATTAGATGAATCTGACCCAAACGCACAAGACGATGTCATTACAACAGAATTGCATTTACCAGTAGGAAGACCAGTATTGTTTAAAATGCGTTCTCAAGACGTTTTACACTCAGCCTATATGCCTCATTTTAGAGCTCAAATGAACTGTGTTCCAGGTATGATTACCCAGTTTGGGTTTACACCAACAGTAACAACAGCAGATATGAGGCAAACACCTGAAATTATTGAAAAGGTAAACAATATTAACAATATTAGAGTTCAAAACAGCAAAATTTTAGTTGCCAAAGGCGAAGACCCTTTAGATAGATATGAGTTTGATTATCTATTGTTATGTAATAAGATTTGTGGAAAATCACATTACAATATGCAAATGAAAATAGTAGTTGAAACCCAAGAAGAGTTTGATGCTTGGATAAAAGAACAAAAAGAGTTTAAAAACTCGTTAATTAATTAATTTAAAAAGAAAACGAAACCACAGATTATGTCAGCAAACGCAGATACTCACCTTCACGCCGAAGAACACGGACATCATCATCATAAAGAAACCTTTATTACTAAATACATTTTTAGTCAAGATCACAAAATGATTGCAAAACAGTATTTAATTACGGGTACAATCATGGGAGTAATAGGGGTGTTAATGTCAATTATGTTTCGTATGCAAATAGCATGGCCGGAACAACCTAATGTTTTATTTCAAGCATTATTAGGCAAATGGGCTCCTGAAGGCGTTATGGATGCCGATATCTATTTAGCATTAGTAACCATACATGGTACCATCATGGTGTTTTTTGTATTAACCGCCGGATTAAGCGGAACTTTTAGTAACTTATTAATCCCTTTGCAAATTGGAGCACGAGATATGGCATCAGGATTTTTAAATATGGTTTCCTATTGGTTATTCTTTTTATCTAGTGTTATCATGATACTATCCTTATTTGTAGAAGCTGGTCCTGCCGCAGCTGGTTGGACTATCTACCCACCTTTAAGTGCTTTACCAATGGCTCAAGGAGGCTCAGGAATGGGAATGACATTATGGCTTGTATCTATGGCTATCTTTATCGCATCGTCACTTTTAGGATCACTTAACTATATTGTTACCGTTATTAATTTACGCACTAAAGGCATGTCTATGACACGATTACCTTTAACAATTTGGGCATTTTTTATTACGGCTGTAATTGGTGTCGTTTCATTTCCTGTTTTATTATCGGCAGCTTTACTTTTAATAATGGATAGAAGCTTTGGAACATCATTTTTCTTGTCTGATATATTTATTCAAGGTGAAGTATTACACTATCAAGGAGGATCACCTGTTTTATTTGAACATTTATTTTGGTTCTTAGGACACCCAGAAGTTTATATTGTATTGTTGCCAGCATTAGGTATAACCTCAGAAATAATTGCAACAAATTCACGTAAACCCATATTTGGCTACCGTGCCATGGTTGCTTCTATTTTAGCTATAGCTTTTTTATCAACAATAGTTTGGGGGCATCATATGTTTGTATCAGGAATGAATCCGTTTTTAGGTTCTGTATTCACTTTTACAACCTTATTAATTGCAATCCCTTCAGCTGTAAAAGCATTCAACTATATAACAACACTCTGGAAAGGTAATTTACAAATGAATCCAGCTATGCTATTTTCAATTGGCTTAGTTTCTACATTTATTACAGGAGGATTAACAGGTATTATTTTAGGTGATAGTGCTCTCGATATTAATGTTCATGACACCTATTTTGTGGTTGCTCACTTTCATTTAGTTATGGGTATATCTGCCTTATACGGCATGTTTGCAGGAATTTACCATTGGTTCCCTAAAATGTTTGGTAGAATGTTAAATAAAAACCTAGGCTACGTTCATTTTTGGGTTACCGCTATTAGTGCTTATGGGGTATTTTTCCCTATGCATTTTATTGGTATGGCGGGTTTACCAAGACGCTACTACACAAATAGTAACTTCCCATTATTTGATGATTTAGCAAACGTAAACGTAGTTATTACCATTTTTGCTGTAATAGGAGGCGTTTTTCAGTTAGTTTTTCTCTGGAATTTTTTCATAAGTATGTTTTACGGAAAAAAAACAGAACAAAACCCATGGAAATCAAACACACTAGAATGGACTGCACCTATAGAACATATTCACGGTAATTGGCCAGGAGAGATTCCTCATGTTCACCGTTGGGCGTATGATTATAGTAAACCAGGACACGATCAAGATTTCGTTCCTCAAAACATACCTTTAAAGAAAGGTGAAGAAGAATTACAACACTAAAATCATATTCAAATAACATTAAAAAAGCCTTTCTATTTTTAGAAAGGCTTTTTCGTTATATATTTGTTATCTATGAATGAAAATTTAGATCCAACAAACCACAATTTTTCATCCGAAGACCTTGATGTTGAAAAAAAGTTAAGACCTCTTAATTTTAACGATTTCACCGGTCAGGATCAAGTATTGGAAAATCTTAAAATATTTGTTCAAGCAGCCAATTTACGTACCGAAGCTTTAGACCACACACTATTTCATGGCCCTCCAGGATTAGGAAAAACAACACTTGCTCATATTCTAGCCAATGAGCTAAATGTAGGCATTAAAGTAACATCAGGACCAGTTTTAGATAAACCTGGTGACTTAGCAGGTCTCTTAACTAATTTAGAAGAACGTGATGTTCTCTTTATTGATGAGATTCATAGATTAAGCCCCATAGTAGAAGAGTATCTATACTCAGCCATGGAGGATTATAAAATTGATATCATGATAGAAACAGGACCCAATGCTAGAACGGTTCAAATAAATTTAAATCCTTTCACATTAGTTGGTGCAACTACGCGTTCAGGGCTATTAACCTCACCTATGCGTGCACGTTTTGGTATTCAAAGTAGGTTACAATACTACAATACAGAGTTGCTAACCACCATAGTTCAAAGAAGTGCTAATATTTTAGATGTACCTATTTCTATGGAAGCTGCAATAGAAATTGCAGGACGCAGTAGAGGAACACCAAGAATTGCCAATGCTTTATTAAGACGCGTTAGAGACTTTGCACAAATAAAAGGAAATGGTAACATAGACATTACAATTGCAAAGTATGCTTTAGAAGCTTTAAGTGTTGATGCTCATGGACTAGATGAAATGGATAACAAAATACTTACAACAATAATTGATAAATTTAAAGGCGGTCCAGTTGGTATCTCTACCATAGCAACCGCTGTAAGTGAAAGCCCCGAAACCATTGAAGAAGTTTATGAACCCTTTTTAATACAACAAGGCTTTATCATGAGAACACCACGAGGAAGAGAAGTAACAGAGTTAGCATACAAGCATTTAGGTAAAATAAAAGGAAATATTCAAGGAGGATTATTTTAACACCTAGAGTTATTCTAAAGATTTTTAGAATCTCAAAAAATGATAAATAATAAAGCAACATACACACACCAAATTAAAACCGAAGCAAAACGCCTCGGTTTTTTATCTTGTGGTATTAGCAAAGCACAGTTTTTAGAAGAAGAAGCACCCCGATTAGAGAATTGGCTTAATAAAAACAAGCATGGAGAGATGCACTATATGGAAAACCATTTTGATAAACGATTAGATCCCACAAAATTGGTTGAAGGCTCAAAAAGTGTAATTTCTCTACTACTAAACTATTATCCAAATCACGAGCAAATAACCAATAGCTATAAACTATCTAAATATGCTTACGGTACAGATTACCACTTTGTAATAAAAGATAAGCTCAAAGCATTATTATATTTTATTCAAAATGAAATTGGCGAGGTACACGGGCGTGCTTTTGTAGATTCGGCTCCCGTTTTAGACAAAGCTTGGGCTGCAAAAAGCGGATTGGGTTGGATAGGGAAGCACAGTAATTTATTAACCCAACAAATAGGATCGTTTTATTTTATTGCCGAACTTATTATCGATTTAGATCTAGAATACGATTTACCAACAACAAACCATTGCGGCACCTGTACTGCCTGTATTGATGCTTGCCCAACTCAGGCTATAACCCAACCCTATGTGGTAGATGGAAGTAAATGTATTTCTTATTTCACTAT
>JALRJA010000360.1 GCA_023255235.1 Flaviramulus sp. | reverse complement strand
CGACTACTTTGTTGGCATACCTGATGTTACTAGTTCTGATTTACTTAGAGAAGTAAAATCGACCTATATACACGTGCCGTTATTATTAAAAATTTCAACAAAACGCATTAATAATTTTAAACCTTTTATTGTTGGCGGGTTTTCAACAGCTTTAAATTTATCTAGTAATGAAGATAGCCTTGAAGATAATAGCAATGGACAGTTTAGAACAACCAAAAACAATCTTTTTTACGAACTGGGTTTTGGTATTGATTTTTATTTATACAATTTTAAATTCACGCCTTCTATACGCGGTCTTTTTGGAATGAATGATGAGCTAGTTAGAGACCTCGATCCTAATAGCCCATGGACAAGCAACATTACTAGCATGAAAACAAGAGGTGTGTTTGTTAATTTTACATTTCAGTAGCGGCGTTTATTCTCGCCTTTTAAACTCACTTAACAATATAGCCGTTGCGGTGGCTACATTTAAACTTTCGGTGGCTTGTAAATTACCAAACCTTGGAATGGTTATTTTTTTACTAATAATAGCTTCAATTGGTTTTGAAATACCATTGGCTTCATTTCCCACAACCAAAATACCGCCGTCAAGTTTTGTGCTTTTATAAATATTGTCGCCCTGCATAAAGGCACCATAAACCGGTAACGTAGTTGCGTTTAAAAAGGCTTTTAAATCAATATAACTTATAGCAACTCTACTTATAGAACCCATTGTGGCTTGTATTACTTTTGGGTTGTAACAATCTACCGTTTCTATACTACACACCAAATCTTTAATACCAAACCAATCACAAAGCCTAATAATAGTTCCTAAATTTCCTGGGTCTCTTATAGAGTCTAATGCAATAATTAACCCCTGTTCTTTAATAGGTTTTGGTTTTGGTATTTTAAAAATGGCAAGTGCCTTATTGGGTGTTGTTAAAAAACTAATTCGTTTTAAATCGGTTTCAGAAATTAAAACTTCTTTTTTGGCATCAAAATTGAACGCTTCTGTAGTATATAATGTTTGAAGCTCAAAACTAGAATGTAACAATTCATTAATTGTTTTAAGGCCTTCAACAACAAAAACACCCTGTTGTAACCTGTATTTTTTTTGCTTTAAACTGGTAATTAATTTAATTTGATTTTTAGAAAGCATGCCTGCTGAAAAATTTTCTATAAAGAAAAGAAAATATTAGCAACAATAGCTTAGTAGTACAATAATTACGTATTTTTTTAGACAGAATAGTGTATTTTTGGACTTGAAAAGAACCGTTTTAAATTTATAACTAAAAAAATTAAAATCTATAACCTGAATTATTTTTCATTTGAATAAACAACTCTTAATAATACTAGTTTTATTTTGTTTTATAGTGTGTTTCACATCGTGTAATGCGGTAAAGCGTGTTGCAAACAACGAACACCTACTAACAAAAAACACTATTGTTATTGATGGTGAAAAAGAAAATACAGAAACTATTACCAACCTATTATATCAAAAACCCAATAGCAAAGTTCCGTTATTAAATACGCCATTGCGTTTACATATTTATAATTTGGCACGACCAAATATAGACTCTATTCTAGATGCTAAAATATATGATAACCCAAAAAAAGTAAAGAGAAAAACAAAGCTATTGTCTAAAAAGCAGCTAGATAAAGATATTAAATCTAGAAAAGACTTGAACGCTTGGTTAAAAAAAACAGGAGAAGCTCCTGTAGTTGTTGATGTATTAAAAACAAAAAAATCTATAAACCGAATTAAAGACTATTTTATAAACAACGGTTGGTTTGATGTAGAGGCTACCTATAGCATAAATAAAAATGATAATAATCGTGCCGAAGTAGCATATAAAATTAACAAAGGCACTGCTTTTTTAATTGATTCCATTACTGAAAATATAAAATCGCCAATTATAGACACCTTATATAAAAACATTAAAAAAGCCTCTTTAATAAAACCTAAACAACAGTTTAAAACCTCTGTTTTTAATGAAGAACGCAACAGAATTAGCAATGAATTACGCAACTCTGGTATTTATCATTTTAAACCAGATTATGTTACTTTTCAAATAGATAGTATAGGCACAAATAAAACGTTTAATGTAGAACTAAATATTTCAGATAGACTAATAAGAGTTTCTGATTCTCTTAGCTACAAACCTTTTAAGGTTTTTACCATAAGCGATGTAAAAATAATAACAGATTATGCCTTTGAAAACATAGGAAAACCTTTTCAAGATTCTATATCATATAACGGCTATAAAATATATAGCTATGACAAAATACGTTTTAGACCAAAAGCTATTAGTGATGCCGTTTTTATTAATCCGGGAGTAAATTTTAGAGATATAGACAGAACCCGAACCTACCGCTATTTTAATGAATTACGCACCTTTAAATATCCAAATATTGAATACATAGAAAACCCAGATAATACCCTATCAAGCATTATAAAACTAAGCCCTTTAAAAAAGTTTAGTTTAGGGCTAAATACAGATGTATCACAAAGTAATATTCAAACTGTAGGATTCTCTTTTAACCCGAGTTTATTAATAAGAAATATTTTTAGAGGAGCAGAAACATTTGAAATATCTGCAATAACATCAATAGGAGCATCTGAAGATGCTAACAGAAATAATTTAAACGATCCTTTTTTTGATATTAATGAGTTTGGTGTTGATTTAAAACTAACCATTCCTAGGTTGTTTTCACCCTTTTATACAGAAGGTATTATACCTAAATACATGTCGCCAAATACTAAAATTAGTCTATCAACCACAAGCCAAACCAATATAGGGCTAGACAGACAAACCCTGGGTGGCGTTTTTAGTTATAATTGGTCGCCAAACCAAAAAGTAACCAACAGACTAGATGTTTTTAACATACAATACGTTAGAAATTTAAACACAAGAAATTACTTTGGTATATATCAAAACTCATTAGCAACACTTAATAATATTGCACACGAAATAAATTATATAGAAGACGATCAAAGTTTATCATTTCCAGACCAAGCAAACGAGTTTATCAATTATGTTACAGATGCTACCACGCCATCAGAGGTAAACATAGCACAAGTAACCACTGTAAATGGCATAAAAGAACGAAAAGAAAGACTCACCGAAAACAACTTAATTCTTTCAACAACCTTTAATTTCACAAATGACGAAAGAACAAATTTATTTGATAACGACTTTTCAATCTTTAGAGCCAAATTAGAACTAGCAGGTAATTTACTCTCAAGTACCTCTAGGCTCTTAGGTTTAAATAAAAATGCAGACGGAAGACGTGAACTATTTAACGTGGCTTACTCTCAATTTGTAAAAACAGAGCTTGACTATATTAAACACTGGGATTTTGGCAATAAAAACGTACTGGCTTTAAGAAGTTTTTTAGGTATAGCCATACCGTACGGAAACTCCAATAACATTCCTTTTTCAAAAAGTTTCTTTGCAGGAGGTCCTAACGATAACAGAGCCTGGATAGCCTATAACCTCGGGCCTGGAAGCTTTGAAACCACCAACGAATTTAACGAAGCCAATTTAAAAATAGCTTTTAGCACAGAGCAACGCTTTAACCTTTTTGGAAACCTTAACGGTGCTTTATTTGTAGATGCTGGTAATATTTGGAACGTATTAGACAACGTTGAAGACCCAAGAGCCACATTTAAAAGCATAAACTCTTTAAAAGATATTGCCATAGGCTCTGGCTTTGGGCTACGCTACGACTTTAGTTTTTTTGTCTTTAGATTTGATGTAGGCTTTAAAACCTACGACCCTTCTTACCAAAACCAAAACCGGTGGTTTAACGATTATAACTTTGCCAATGCTGTTTATAACATTGGTATAAACTACCCCTTCTAGCATATTTTTTACTATAACGTTTTAGTCAACTTTAACTATTTTCAGTAAATAAAATATAGCCTTTTTATATAAAATTTAACTATTTTTGAAACCTAATTAGAAACTCATAAAAAATAAAAAAATAAAATGGGACACAATATAAAACCAGGTGTTGCAACAGGAAAAGAAGTACAAGCTATTTTTAATCATGCAAAAGCAAATAACTATGCCTTACCAGCCGTAAATGTTATAGGTTCAAATACTATTAATGCGGTTTTAGAAACAGCCAAAGAGTTAAACGCACCTGTTATTATTCAGTTTTCAAACGGAGGCGCTCAATTTAACGCCGGCAAAGGGCTAAGTAACGAGGGGCAAAAAGCAGCCATAGCTGGTGCTGTTGCAGGAGCAAAACACGTGCACACACTTGCAGAAGCCTACGGTGTACCCGTTATTCTACATAC
Organism: Flaviramulus sp.; assembly: GCA_023255235.1. Classification (GTDB taxonomy): domain Bacteria; phylum Bacteroidota; class Bacteroidia; order Flavobacteriales; family Flavobacteriaceae; genus JALRJA01. The sequence goes on along the minus strand of JALRJA010000360.1, from coordinate 2,324 downwards.
AGACCACTGTGCAAAAAAACTACTACCTTGGATAGACGGTTTACTTGAAGCCAGTGAACAACACTTTGCTCAAACAGGAAAATCTCTTTTTAGTTCACACATGATAGACCTATCAGAAGAACCCATTGAAGAAAACATAGACATTTGCAAAACCTATTTACAGCGCATGAGCAAAATGGGAATGACTCTAGAAATAGAACTAGGCATAACAGGAGGCGAAGAAGATGGCGTTGATAACACAGACGTAGATGACTCAAAACTATACACACAACCAGAAGAAGTAGCCTATGCCTATGAAGAACTAAGTAAAATAAGCCCACAATTTACCATAGCAGCCGCATTTGGTAACGTACACGGCGTTTACAAGCCAGGAAACGTAAAATTAACTCCAAAAATTTTAAAAAATTCTCAAGAGTATATTTCAAAAAAATACGGTGTAGAACACAATCACATAGATTTTGTATTCCATGGAGGATCAGGCTCTACCGTTGAAGAAATTAGAGAAGGCATTAGCTACGGCGTTATAAAAATGAATATAGACACCGATTTGCAATACGCCTTCATGACAGGTATTCGTGACTATGTAAACCATAAAAAAGACTACCTACAATCACAAATAGGAAACCCAGAAGGTGAAGACTCTCCAAACAAAAAACACTACGACCCAAGAGTTTGGCTACGCGAAGGAGAAAACACATTTGTAACCCGTTTAAAACAAGCATTTCAAGATTTAAACAACGTAAACACCCTATAAAACACTATAAAACAAGCATTAAAAGATTCTGTAAAAGCAGAATCTTTTTTGTTTAAAACAATAAAAATAGCATGGCGTTACCCCAAAATTAAAAAAAGGTTTAATTTTGTGGTCAGGCTTTCGGCTATATCTTTTTATGTTAAATAAACATTACCATGTAATTTATATGTTTAAAATACCATAAAAAGGATGTCGCCTCAATCCTTAACGCAGTACTTAGATTCAATAAAAATCTAAAAAAACGCTAATCAAAAAAAACACAACATATATGTCTTGGTTTAAAAGAAAAACAAAAGGAATAACCACCACTACCGAAGAAAAAAAAGACACCCCAAAAGGACTTTGGTACAAATCACCAACAGGCAAAATAATAGATACCGAAGAGCTAGAAAAAAACTTTTATGTTAGCCCAGAAGACGGCTATCATGTAAGAATTGGCAGTAAAGAATATTTTGAAATACTTTTTGATGATAATAAATTTAAAGAATTAGAAGCCAATTTAGAATCTAAAGACCCACTTAAATTTGTTGACACAAAAAAATACCCAGACCGGTTAAAAGCAGCCAAAGAAAAAACCAAATTAAAAGACGCTGTACGAGTAGCAGTAGGAAAATCTAAAGGAAAAAATTTAGTTGTAGCCTGTATGGATTTTACCTTTATAGGAGGCTCAATGGGCAGTGTGGTAGGTGAAAAAATTGCCAGAGCCGCCAATTATGCTTTAAAAAACAAAACCCCATTAATGATTATATCAAAATCTGGCGGAGCCAGAATGATGGAAGCCGCCTTGTCGCTTATGCAACTAGCAAAAACATCGGTTAAATTAGCACAACTAGCCGATGCAGGAATACCCTACATATCTTTATGTACAGACCCAACAACAGGAGGAACCACAGCCTCTTTTGCCATGCTAGGTGACATTAATATAGCAGAACCTGGAGCTTTAATTGGTTTTGCAGGTCCACGTGTTGTAAAAGACACAACAGGCAAAGATTTACCCGATGGGTTTCAAACATCAGAGTTTTTACTAGAACATGGTTTCCTAGATTTTATCACACTTCGTAAAGACCTAAAAAACAAAGTAAACCAATACCTAGATTTAATACTCAATCAACCTTTAAGAGTGTAGGTTTAAAACCGTTAATTTTCAAAAAAACATCTATAATTGCAAAAAAACCAATAGGTGTTTGCTTTTCATTAAAAATGATTATATTTGCCGCTCGAAAGAAAGACTTTCGTGTACATAACAATTATTTACAACAATATTAGCATGTATTTAGATCAAAAAGAAAAAGAGAAAATCTTTAAAAAGCACGGTAAAAACGCCAAAGATACTGGTTCTCCAGAAGGGCAAATAGCCTTATTTACACACCGAATTAATCACTTAACAGAACACTTAAAAAATAATAGAAAAGATTATAATACAGAGCGTTCTTTGGTAAAACTAGTAGGAAAACGTAGAGCTTTACTAGATTACTTAACTAAGAAAGATATTTTAAGGTATCGTGCCATAGTTAAAGAATTAGGATTAAGAAAATAATAAAAAGAGGCTTTTTTTGCCTCTTTTTAGTTT
>JALRJA010000320.1 GCA_023255235.1 Flaviramulus sp. | reverse complement strand
CAATTATCTCTGCATCAGAGTCTTTTTTTGCTTGGTCAATAAAAGTAGCCAATTTGTTAAAAGAAGCTTCGTGAATAACAGCAGTAATAAAATTACTCATATCTTCAGGAGAGCCCATTTTAAATGAGTTAATATCATCAAGAAGCTGTTTTTTTACATCAGCCCATATACTTTTGGGAATATAAGCTCTAGAGGCGGCACTGCATTTTTGCCCCTGAAGTTCAAAAGCACCTCTGGTAATGGCAGTTGCTACCTGTTTTGGATGAGCGGTTTTATGGGCTATAATAAAATCTTTTCCGCCGGTTTCTCCAACAATTCTAGGGTATGTTTTATAATTATGAATGTTATTACCTATTTGTTTCCAAAGCTGTTTAAAAACAGATGTTGAGCCTGTAAAGTGTAAACCAGAAAAATCGGGGCTTGCCAAAATAGTATCGGTAATCATAACTGGGTCTCCAAAAACTACATTAATAACACCAGGCGGCACACCAGCTTCTTTAAACACATCCATAATTACTTTTGCAGAAAAAATTTGGCTATCACTAGGTTTCCAAACAACTACATTTCCCATTAAAGCCATACAAGCTGGAAGGTTTCCGGCAATGGCTGTAAAGTTAAACGGTGTAATGGCATAGGTAAAACCTTCTAAAGGGCGGTATTCAATTCTGTTCCATGCAGCACTTGTGCTTTCGGGTTGATCTTTATAAATGTCTGTCATGAATTGAACATTAAAACGCAAAAAATCGATTAATTCACAGGCGGCATCAATTTCAGCTTGATGAATGGTTTTTGATTGGGAAATCATGGTAGCTGCATTAATTTTTGCTCTGTAAGGACCCGCAATTAATTCGGCGGCTTTTAAGAAAATACCAGCTCTTTGTTCCCAAGGTATTTGACTCCATGTTTTTCTTGCCTCTAAAGCAGTTGCAATAGCATCTTCAATATGCTTTTTTTCTGCTAAATGGTAAGTGCCAACTATATGTTTGTGGTCATGTGGTGGCGACATGGTTTGGGTATTTCCTGTAACAACATCTTTACCGTTAATATACAAAGGCACGTTTGTGGTACTGTTAAACATGGTTTTGTAAGCTTTTAAAACGGCTGCTCTTTCTGGAGTTCCAGGAGCATAAGATTTTACTGGTTCGTTAACAGCAATTGGTACATTAAAAAAGCCTTTTCCCATGATTTTTTGTTTTTTATTATTGAATGTTCATTAAATAAACTACAAAATTACTAATTTTTAAATTATTAGCATTCTACATCTTGCCAATATGTGTTAATTTTTAGTTTATTTTTGTAAGTTGTAAAACTGTTATAAGACCAAAAAGCTACATGTGTACAGTTAGTTTAATTCCTAAGGGCAATCAAGATTTTATTTTAACATCTAATAGAGATGAAGCTCCTAATAGAGAATCATTAGCACCAAGTTTTCATGAGTATAAAAACACCAATTTGTTGTTTCCAAAAGATACTTTATCTGGAGGTACTTGGGTTGGTGTAAGCGAAAAAAACAGAGTTATATGTGTGCTTAATGGCGGTTTTGAAATTCATAAAAGACAACTTCCATACAGACAGAGTAGAGGTGTAGTTGCTAAAGATTTTATGGTTGCTAATACTGTAATTGAAACCGTTGAAAGCTATAATTTTCAAAATATTGAACCTTTTACAATGGTAATTATAGACTGGAATTTTGGTTTAATATGTTATGAATTGGTTTGGGATGGTTGTGAAAAACATTTTTCAGAATTGCCTTTAAAACCCAAAATATGGTCGTCTTCAAGTTTGTATAACCAAGCAATGAAAGAGGAGCGTTTGCAATGGTTTGAACGCTTTTTAAATAACACCGAGACAGATTCAAAAGCAATACTACAATTTCATAAAACAGCTGGAAATACCAATAAAAATTATGGCGTTATTATAGATAGAGGTTTTGTTAAAACAACCAGTATTACTCAAATTGAAAAGAAAAACCTGAGTGTTGAAATGCGTTATGAAAACCTTCAGAATAAACACAAACACACACAAACGTTATATCTTCTACAAAATAGTTAATGAATAATTCGGGCATTATTATAACCTTGGCTTACCCAGATACTATTGTTATGGTTTCTAAAGAATGGTTTTCGCCTTTTTTGCGTTTTGTAGGTATAGGTAAGAAAAATTTTTTACGAGCCGGGCATGCGGCTTTAGTTTTAATTAATAAACAAACAGGCGTTTTAGAATATCATGATTTTGGACGTTACATAACTCCAGAACCAATGGGTCGTGTTAGAGGAAAAGACACCGATAATGAACTAGATTTTCCTTTAAAAGCAGATATTAAAAACAACACAATACATAATTTGGATGCTATTTTAGTGTTCTTAGCAACACACCCTAAATTCACACATGGTGACGGAAAACTTATAGCCTCGGTTTGTGATGCAATAAATTATAACACGGCTAGAGCTCATATTTCATATATGCAAAATAAACACTTTATAAGGTATGCTGCTTTTATAAAAAAAGCCTGTAATTGTGCTCGTTTTGTAACCGATACGCTATTGGCTTCTGTTACAGATTTAAATATTAAAAAGAAGCTTAAAAAATCAAAATGGTTTACGCCTTCAACCATTAGTAATGTGCTTTTGGCAGACACTCAAAACTATATTTTTGAAGTATCAGAAAAAGGTTGTATTTCTCAATTTAAAGGCACTCAAACAAGCGAAGCTTTGAGGTGTTTTTTAGATAAATTAAACAATCATACACCCCATTTTATAGGAACCTTACACCCCAAACCCGTAGATAATTTGCATAAAAAAGCACAATGGTTATCTGGTATTGCTGCAGGTGCTTGGTTTGAATTACACAAAAATGAACCTGATAAAGACTATTATTTTAAACGTATTTCACCCTATGGACATATTGATGTGTATGATTGTTTTAAAGTAAACGATGATTCATTTGATTACAATTTAGAATTTGAATTTATTCATTACTCAAACTGTAAATTTTTTCATATAAAGCAGCATCAACAGATTTTTAGATTTGATAGAAAAATGTAAAAAATCTAATGTTAAAGTTAGCCATTATCCCAATCTATTTTTCTTGAAATAAGCATTACAGTTGCCAGTATTAAAAACAACCCAATACTACCAACTAAAAGGGCATAACTTTCTAACTGAATAATAACGTATATAAAGCTGTAAAGAGCTGTTAATGAAACACCTATAAAAATAGGAAACTTGAGTGTTTTTAATATAGATTTTGAATATAAGGTAATTAAGGTAATAACCGATATACCAGCAATTAAATAGGCTTTAAGAAAATTACTGTGTTCTGAAATAGAAATTAACAGTGTGTAAAACATGGTTAATGCCAAACCAATCATTAAATATTGAAAAGGATGTATGTTTATTTTGCTTAATGTTTGAATTAAAAAAAATATTAAAAAAGTTAAGCCAATAACTAAAAAGCCATATTTAGCTGAACGGTCGCTTTTTTGATATTCATCAACAGGAATCATAAAATTAACTCCAAAAGCAAACTCTTTTAAATCTGGTATGCTGGTTAAATGATGTTGTGAAAAGGGTCTGTTTATATCGAGTATTTTCCATTTAGCATCAAACCCATTTTCGGTTATTTTATTACCATTATAAGGAAGAAACTCACCAAAAAAATTGGCGGTTTGCCAGTTTGATGTTATGCGTGCTTTGGTTTGTTTTCCCGTTGGGACAAAGCTTATTTGCTTGCTTCCTTTGATATCAAAATTAACGTTAAAATGTATTGGTTTTTCAAATTGTAATTCATTTAAATGAAGCTGTTTTGTTTCAAGTGTATGGAAAATAATATCGTAATAATTATAATTTTTTTGAGGGTTGTATGTTGATGTTAGTTCGTGCTTTGTTTGGTTTAATTCTAAACTTGCCGTATTAACACCTTTTACATTTGAAGATTGAATAATAATTTTCGCCTTATCCCAAATAATGCTGTTAGCATCAATTTCAATATCTTTAAAGTTTGGTTTTGTAAAAACCCCTAATAAGCTTATCTCGCTATTGTAAACAGCTGTTGTATAAATACCGCGTTTTTTTGTTTCTGGATTTATATTAGAATTTATTTGTAGGTCTTCAGGAAAAAAGTAGGCATCATAAATTTCTTCAATGGTTTCTGTATGAATCTGTTTTGTTTTTTTATCTGTTACTATTTTCTCAATAAACTTTTTATAAGGAACTTTTAAAATAGGACCATAAATAAGCACTTCATTTCCCCATTGCTGGTTTATCTCATTAATAACTTGAGTTTGCCTGTGAGAGCGTTCTTTAATTAAATCTTGTATAAAAAACAACGGAATTAATAATACAAATGTTAAAAAACCTATCATAAGCATTCGTGCTGTAATAGATTTTTTTAGCCAATTTCCAAATTTGTTTTGTTGTTGTTTGTTTGGGTTATTCATGAGAGTTTTGTTTAAAAGGTTATGTTTTAAAAATAAATTTAGGGGTTATTATATAGTAATTTTTCTAAGGCTTCTATATGTTTTTTAAATGCTAGTTCTCCAAGCTTTGTAGTGGCATAGCGTGTGTTGGGTTTTCTTCCAATAAATTGTTTTTCTACTTTAATGTAATTGGCGGTTTCTAGTGCTTTTGTATGGCTAGCCAAATTGCCATCGGTTAGGTCTAATAGGTTTTTTAGCATATTAAAATCGGCATACTCATTTACCATTAAGATAGACATAATACCTAATCGAATTCTATTATCAAATGCTTTATTTATATTGTTTATAATACTCACAAACTACAAGTTATTTGGTTTTAAACACAAAGTTGCGTGTGGTTATTTATCATATTTAAAATACATCCAAGTACCATATATAATATGCATAATTCCGAAGCCTAAAACCCAAAGCCAAAAACCATAACCAGGAAAAAAAGCTGCTATAAGCCCTAAAGTAATTTGTATAAAGCCTAAGTAGCGAATGTCTCCAATGCTATATTTTGAGGCATTAACCAAAGCTAAGCCATAGAAAATTAGCATTAAACCACCGGTTTGCCCATATTTGCCTTGATTTAAAATGGTTAAAATATATAAGCCACCAACTACCAACGGAATTAAAAAATTGATTACTAGGCGTCTTGATGTTGAATCACCTATTTTAGAACCTTGTTTTTTAGCTTTTTTTGTGGTTAAAATAAGTGCTGTTACAATGCTTAATAAGGCTACTGTAGCAAGAATAGCTATACAATATCTAAAAACCCAACCGTTTAGTGTAAGAACACCATAACTATAATTTTCTACCAACCAATAGGCAATAGCAGCACCAATTAAGGCGTACACCCCAGCCAATATGCCAGATAAACCACTTAGCGAAATAAAGCGTGACGATTTGCTCATTAAATTTTTTATCTCGCTTATATCTTTTAAATAATCTTTTGAGTCCATATAAAAGTACTTTGAAATACAAAGTTAATAAAAATGTATATGCTTAGTCATAAACTTTTGTTAATAGTTGCCTGATTGTGTATTACAATTTAGTTAATGACTTATAAAAATTTATATATGCTTATTTATAATGCTTCTAGAAGTTTTAAAAGATAGAATACAGGTTGTGTTTAAAACGGAAGAAAGAGAAGTACAGCAATTATTATATTTGTATAGCATAAAGCCCGCAAATATATTACGGGCTAATTTATTAAATTGGACAAAACTTATATATTACTACTTTAATTTGTAGGTGTTAAAAGAGAATCAATTGAAGACTCTTTACCTACAAGAAACAAATCTTCATTTGGTAAGTAGGCAATCATAACTGCTTCTGAACAAACAACGGCACAACCTCCTTTATCTAAGCATGATTTGATTGCAGAGCCTAAGCAACCACCATCTCCACTTCCGCAGGAAGTATTAGAAATAAGAGTTCCTTCACTTGAAAAACAAGCAACTTCAACAGTTTTACTTTTTTTAGAAAAATTAGTATTTTTATTTTTTGAGAAACCAATAGCAAAACCCGTTTCCCAAGATAATTTTTTATTTAATTCACCTTCTTTAATGATGTTATATTTTCCACTTTCAAGAATGTTATAAGTAAAAAACACCATTTTACCAGTTGTTTCACCTTGTTGCTCAATATGAGTTAGTTTTTGATTAAACTCTAAGTTTGTGATAATTTGTTCAGTAGGCTTATTTGATTCTTCTTGACTGCATGAAGAAGACACAATAATAACTAAAAGTAATAACAAAACGCTTACTATTTTTTTCATGGTTTCTAATATGTATTTGTTTAAGGTTTTGGGGGTTAATTTTTTATTTTTAACGAGTTATTTATACCTCGTTCATCTTCTACAATTTTTGGTTTATAGCAAGCATTATCTGTGCCACCAAAAATGGAACTTAACAAGTCATCTCAAGCTACAGCTTCTGCTCTTTCTTTAAGAGCATCTAGTGATAATTTACTCATAATTTTATACGTTTAAAAAATTGCCTACTCTATTAGCTTTTCGGCTTCGTTTTTTTTCTTATAGAAATAAACGATTTTTTTTTTGAAATAGTTTATGTTTACTTAAACTAAATTTTTTGTTTTTTTATTAGTTCTATTGTTTAAATTTAGTGATTAATTTTCAATGTATTCTCATTGTGTTGGTATATTAAAAAGTAGCGTATTAACAAAATATTAGTTTTTGTTTAAAAAATTAAAATAGCAGAAAAGCAGTAAACATAGTAGTTTGCACTTAACTACTATTTTTTATATATTATGTTGTGGTTTGTATTTAATCATCTAGCTTTTTCCAAGTTGTCAGTGAACCATTATTATTTTTAACCACAAAATATTTAGGTTTTTTTTTGTCTATTACCAAAGTATCTATTTGGTTTAGTATTGGCAGTCCAGTATAACCTTTTTGTAAAATAACCGAAATATCATAGTTGTAATTTTTGTCTATAAAGAGCTCGTATTGCTTAAAACCAAGATTAGTTATAATGAACTGCAAATTAGTTTTATCTCTTTTCAAATTAAGCTTAGCTATCCCTTTTTCGTTTGCAGCAACACCGCTCAAACCGTATTTGGACAAGCTGTCTTTGTATATTACATTTACAGCAGGTAGAGGTATGCTATCAAAATCAAAAAACTTAAAATTAACGTTAATAGAATCTTTATTATTAATCCAAATTTTTGAGGTATGATGTCCTGTTTTTAAGGGTTTTGTTTTGTTGTAGTTCAATATTAACTTTTTATTGAGGATTCTATATTCTCCCTTACCATAATAATCATTACCTAAAGACGCACCTCTCCGATATTCAAATTGTCCTTTTTTATTGAATAAGTAATAATT
>JALRJA010000298.1 GCA_023255235.1 Flaviramulus sp. | reverse complement strand
AATAATGATGGCTCTGTTAAACTTGTTACTACCAATGATATTGTTTTTGATACCTTATCTAACGGAAAACTAATTGCTAGAAACACACCTGGTGAAATACTACAAGTGCCTGTTGATGAAAATGAAACCTATTTAAGAACAAACTTTGATAAAAGCAATGAAATAAACTTTAGAGACGGCGATAAGCGATCATCTCGTTATTTTGAAAGTTTTGATGATTCTGAAAATGAGGAAACCGAAGATTCTCAAACCAGAAAAATGTATAATTCTCCTAAACATGCCGTAAATAAAGACGATTCTGGCAACATTTTAAGAGAATATGATAAAGCAAACAACCGTACTTCTTTAATTAATGACCAAGTAAGAGTTTATAAAGGCGGCTCATGGAAAGATAGAGAATATTGGTTAGACCCCGCTCAAAGACGTTATTTCCCTGAAGATATGGCTACCGATTATATTGGGTTTAGATGTGCTATGTCTCGTGTAGGCTCAAAAAGTAAACAAAAGAATAAGACAAAAAATTAATTTCTGATTTAAATTATAAATTTAAAAAAGTTCTAACATTTAGTTAGAACTTTTTTTATACATTTAATTTTTTAACATTTAAAAACCGTTTAACTCTTGAAAATAGAAGCACTTCATCGCCTTTTTTTAAAATGCCATTCTGCTTGTACAGATACCCGAAAAATTGAAAAAGATGTTATGTTTTTCGCTCTTAAAGGTGCACATTTTAACGGTAATGTTTACGCCAAAAAAGCTATAGAACTAGGAGCCAAATATGCCCTTGTTGATGACCCTGAATACAACACGTCATCAAAAACTATTTTAGTTGATAATGTGTTAGAAACACTTCAAAAATTGGCCACATTCCATAGGCAATACTTAAAAACAACTATAGTAGCATTAACAGGTAGTAACGGCAAAACAACAACCAAAGAACTTATACATTCTGTATTATCTCAAAAATATAAAACCACTGCTACCATTGGTAATTTAAATAACCATATTGGAGTGCCTTTAACCTTGTTATCTATGACACATACCACTGAAATTGGTATCGTAGAAATGGGTGCAAACCATCAACAAGAAATAGCCTTTTTATGTGCAATTGCACAACCCGATTATGGCTATATAACAAATTTTGGAAAAGCCCATTTAGAAGGGTTTAAAGGTGTTGATGGTGTTATAAAAGGCAAAAGTGAAATGTATGATTATTTAATTGCAAATGAAAAAATCATTTTTGTTAATGCAACAGATTCTATTCAAGTAACTAAAACAAAAAAAGCAAATACGTTTACCTTTGGCAGTTTAAATGAACAAGTAGCTATTAGTTTTATTGATGCCAACCCTTTTGTGTCATGCCGTTTTAATGAGTATGTTATACAAAGTCAATTAATTGGTAAGTATAATTTTAATAATATAGCTGCCGCCATTGCCATAGGCTCCTATTTTAAAGTAAACGCCAAATCTATTAAACAGGCTATTGAAAATTATACGCCAAATAATAATAGGTCACAACTACTAAATAAGGGTTCAAACAAAATTATTTTAGATGCATACAATGCAAACCCCAGCAGCATGGAAGCTGCCTTAACAAATTTTGAGATACAACCAGGATATAAAATAGCTATTCTTGGCGATATGTTTGAGCTTGGTAAAAGTGCTAAAAAAGAACATCAACATATAGTTGATTTAGCTTTATCATTAAACATTGATGAAGTTGTTTTTATAGGCGATAATTTTTACCAAACAGAAATTAATTCATTACAAGCAAAACAATATAAAACCCTGGAAGACTTTAAACTAGCTTTTGTTTTTTCAGAAATAAATAACGCTATAATTTTAATAAAAGGCTCAAGAGGAATGGCTTTAGAAAGAATTTTGCAATAACCTAACAAAAATGGAATTTGAGTAAAAAGTAAAAGCAATTTTTGTTGCTTCTTATTAAA
>JALRJA010000179.1 GCA_023255235.1 Flaviramulus sp. | reverse complement strand
AGCCAAAGTGGAAAATTACCTCCAGTATGCTCAATAAGTATAGCTACAAAACGTTCCATAGACCCAAAAGGTGCTCGGTGAATCATCACAGGTCTGTGTAATTCATTGTCACTTCCTTTGTAGGTTAGGTTGAAACGCTCTGGTAAGTTGTAATCAACCTGAATGGTCCCTAATTGCCATTGTCTGCCTAAGGCATCTTTCACCATAAAATCCAGTTTTGGGCCATAAAAAGCAGCTTCACCAGTTTTAACAGTATAATTTAAACCTTTATCAATGGTAGCACTCAAAATAGCATTTTCAGCTTTTTCCCAATTTTCAAGACTACCTATATATTTGTTAGGATTTTCAGGATCTCTTAATGATACTTGTGCTGTAAAGTTTTCAAACCCTAACGATCCAAATACGTAAAGTACCAAATCAATTACATTTTTAAATTCTGCATCTAGTTGATCTGGTGTACAAAATAAGTGGGCATCATCTTGAGTAAAACCTCTTACACGCGTTAAACCATGCAATTCGCCACTTTGCTCATATCTATAAACCGTGCCAAATTCAGCATACCGCTTTGGTAAATCTTTATAACTCCACTGGCTGTTATTGTAAATCTCACAATGGTGTGGACAATTCATTGGTTTTAAAAGAAACTCTTCACCTTCTTTTGGAGTACTTATTGGCTGAAAACTATCAGCACCATATTTAGCATAATGCCCAGAAGTAACATACAGTTCTTTTTGTCCAATATGTGGCGTTACCACCATTTCATAACCAGCTTTTTTTTGAGCTGCTTTTAAAAAGTTTTCTAATCGTTCACGTAAAGCAGCACCTTTTGGTAGCCATAATGGTAAACCTTGACCCACTTTTTGCGAAAATGTAAACAGTTCTAATTCTTTACCAAGTTTTCTGTGGTCACGTTTTTTAGCTTCTGCAAGTAACTCTAAATATTCAGTAAGGTCTTTCTGCTTTGGAAACGAAATGCCATATATACGTGTTAACTGTTGGTTATTTTCATTTCCTCTCCAATATGCACCAGCAACACTCAATACTTTTACAGCTTTTATAATGCCAGTATTAGGTATGTGACCACCACGACACAAATCTGTAAACGTTGAATGGTCACAAAATGTAATAGTGCCATCTTCAAGATTTTCTATAAGCTCTGTTTTATAGGGATTACCTTTGTATACCTGTAAAGCTTCAGGCTTCGTTGCCGAACGCATTTTGAATTTATGTTTACCCTTAGCAATCTCTAACATTTTATCTTCAATCGCTTTAAAGTCTTTTTCTGAAATAGGCTTATTGCCAAAATCAACATCATAATAAAACCCATTCTCAATTGCAGGGCCAATGGTTAGCTTTACTCCAGGATACAATTCTTCAACAGCCTGAGCCAACACATGGGCAGATGAATGCCAAAAAGCCGTTTTACCTTCTGTATCATTCCAAGTGTATAAAACTAACGACCCATCTGTGGTCAATACCGTTTCCGTTTCCACAGTTGTACCATTAAAATTCGCCGAAATCACATTTCTAGCAAATCCTTCACTTATACTTTTAGCAACATCCATTGGCGTTACGTTTTCCTCAAACGTTTTCACGCTACCATCGGGTAATGTAATATGTATCATTAAAATAATTTAAATTCAGTTTGCAAAGATAGTAGTATAAACAAATACATACAATATATATACAAGTATAATTTTTTATAAAATAATTTTGCGAGTTGCTTTGTTTAAACTGTTATAGTCAAGCCTTGCGTCCCTAGTCCATGTATATTACTTTGAACATTTCACTACAAACTTTAAGAGGTGGAGTTTATTAAAGACCAATCACAAACAAACAGCAGTTAAGTCAATTCATTATATAGTAACTTTCCAACTTTAAATGTTACAATATTTCCACACCTAAATAATCAATAAGGCAATTTAGCACCTTAGCGAGTTAAAAACGCACCAAATAGCAAGCAATAAAGTGTATGCTTTATATAAAAATTACTCAATTCTCAATGAAACACCTATTAATATCAGATAAGCATGATTTGTAACCTTCTGAAAACCATTTAATAAAAAAAAAGATAAAAAAAAGGCAAAAAAAGTCATTGATAAAAAGGAA
>JALRJA010000161.1 GCA_023255235.1 Flaviramulus sp. | reverse complement strand
CATTCGTTCTGATACTTCGGGTGGAATTGTCATTAAGACATTCTTGTCATCGCCGTCAATATCTTGAAAGATATCTTCGACTTTATATGTGTAATTCTTTTCCATACTCTATTTACCTTACTGTTTACCTAATATCTTTAGGTTCAATATAAAATTCTCTACTAGTAGTTTAGCAATAATTGCCCTACTTGTTAAGTCATCTAATTGCATCTCTAAAACATGAGTTGCCATCATTACATATGCTTGATCTTCTGTAATGTTTAATTCACTCCAGTCAATTGGATCAGTTACACTAGTTTCTTTAGCTAGATCTACAATTAGTTTAAGGACCGGGTTGTCCGGTGCCATCATGTCACTCATCTGTGTCTCCTACGGGTGAAGTTCCCATTTTTAAATCCTTTAATCCCACAAATTTTGATAGTACTTGCCAAACAGTCTGAAACCGTTTGCAATGCGAGCTTCGTATGCTTTGCGACCTTCCCAGTCATACACTTTAGTATCGTTAGGTCCGCGAATCATTTCGCTACAACCGTCTTCTAGTTTCTTCCACTGGATGTCGCTAGTACCAGACTCAAACTGTTCTTCCCAGCCGTCATTGACTTTACTGTCAAACGCAAAGATCATTTCGTCCAGCACCCAATCCCAGCGTTCAAAATGTTTTATTTCAAAATGCCAAAAACCATCAAATTGAAATTCAATAAAAACCAAATCAACGCCATCTAAAGAGGTGCCAGACATGACACCAATAATATTATATGTATGTTTTTCCATTAGAATAAAAAACAATATTAATTAAAAAATAATGTCAAAAAGCTATATTTGTGTATATTTTGCACCAAAACATTATTTAAATTACGAATTATGAATTTTAGCCTTTCTGAAGAACATATTATGATACGCGATGCAGCTCGCCATTTTGCCCAAACTGAACTGCTTCCTGGGGTTATTGAACGTGATGATAAACAATACTTTCCTAAAGAACTTGTAAAAAAAATGGGCGATTTGGGTTTTATGGGTGTAATGGTTAACCCAAAATATGGTGGTAGTGGTATGGATACCATTTCCTATGTTCTTATAATGGAAGAGTTATCAAAAATTGATGCATCGGCATCTGTGATTGTTTCTGTAAATAATTCGTTGGTTTGTTATGGTTTAGAAGCCTATGGAACCGAAGAACAAAAACAAAAATATTTAAAAAAACTGGCAACCGGAGAATTTGTAGGTGCTTTTTGTTTAAGCGAACCCGAGGCGGGAAGTGATGCCACATCACAAAAAACAACTGCCATTGATAAAGGTGACCATTACCTTTTAAACGGTACTAAAAACTGGATAACAAATGGCGGTCGTGCAGACATTTATATTGTTATTGCTCAAACCGATAAAGACAAAGGGTCGCATGGAATTAATGCTTTTATTGTTGAAAAAAATGCTGAAGGCTTTCACATTGGACCAAAAGAAGATAAACTGGGCATTCGCGGAAGCGATACACACACTCTACAATTTAATGATGTAAAAGTGCCTAAAGAAAATAGAATTGGTGCTAATGGCTCGGGGTTTAGGTTTGCAATGACTACATTGTCTGGTGGACGCATTGGTATTGCATCACAAGCTTTAGGAATTGCCTCTGGTGCTTATGAACTGGCTCTTAACTATTCTAAACAACGAAAAGCCTTTGGAACAGAAATATGCAACCACCAAGCTATTGCTTTTAAACTTGCCGATATGCACACCGATATTGAAGCAGCTAGAATGCTTGTTATGAAAGCTGCATGGGACAAAGACCAAGGCAATACCTATGATAAATCTAGTGCCATGGCAAAGTTGTATGCTTCAAAAGTAGCCATGGAACACACTATTGAAGCTGTTCAAATTCACGGTGGCAACGGTTTTGTAAAAGACTATCATGTTGAACGGTTAATGCGTGATGCAAAAATTACGCAAATTTATGAAGGCACTTCAGAGATTCAAAAAATTGTTATTTCTAGAAGTCTACTAAAAGCATAAATATTCCGTAATAACTATAAAAATATATTTTATTTCCATTTTACAGAATCAATTTTGTTAAGTTTTTGTATTCTTTCCCGACTTATTTCAAATAGATTTTTATCTTTAAAACAAAAATTATTTTTATGCAAAAAACATATTACGACCCATCAGATTTAAAAAAATTTAGTAAAATAAGTGACTGGAATCAGGAACTAGGCGATGCATTCTTTGAATATTACGCAAAAGTATTTGAAGCAGGGTCGCTAACTGCCAGAGAAAAATCATTAATAGCCCTTGCAGTGGCACACACTATTCAGTGTCCTTATTGCATTGATGCTTATACAGGAGATGGTTTACAACGCGGTATTACTAAAGAAGAAATGATGGAAGCTCTTCACGTAGCTGCTGCCATTAGAGGTGGTGCATCTTTAGTACATGGTGTACAAATGATGAATAAAGTAAATAAACTAGACATGTAAAACACGTTGTAGTCAAGAAAACTACTTTTAGTTTTTTACAACTTTCTATTCATTAATTTTAGCAAAATATGACTATACAGTCTTTACATAAACGTAAAAGCGACTTAGCAAACAGTAATAAACAACTAGAAATTTTATCGAATAGTATTTTTGAAAATGGTAGTTTACCAAAATTCAAAGATAAAATTGCTGAAACCAATAAATTTCCGTTAAAGGCAAAAAAACTTGAAATTCTACAAATAAATGTAGGTTATATGTGCAATCAAGTTTGCAAACATTGCCATGTAGATGCTGGTCCAGATAGAAAAGAAATTATGACCCGTGAGACAATGCAACAATGCCTAGATGTTATAAAAAGCACCAGTGCACACACTCTTGATATAACTGGTGGAGCTCCAGAAATGAACCCTAATTTTAAATGGTTTGTTGAAGAAGCCGCAAAAGCTGGTATAAAAGATTTTATTGTGCGCTCAAACCTAACCATTATAAAAGCACATAAAAAATATTATGATTTACCTCTATTTTTTAAAGCGTTTAACATCCATGTGGTAAGCTCTATGCCACATTGGACTAAAGGCAAAACCGATAAACAAAGAGGCGATGGCGTTTTTGATAAATCAATAAAAGCACTTCAAGAGTTAAATGCTATAGGCTACGGAATGCCAAATAGCAACTTAAAACTTGATTTGGTTTACAATCCTTCTGGAGCCTTTTTACCCGGAGACCAGATGGCAATGGAAAAAGATTTTAAAAAGGCTTTAAATGATGATTTTAATATACAATTTCACAACCTTTTTGCTATTACAAACCTACCTATTTCCCGATTTTTAGATTACCTAATAGCTTCAGAAAATTATGAAGATTATATGTATTCCCTTGTAGAAGCATACAACCCCGAAGCAGTAAACAATGTAATGTGTACTAACACACTTTCTGTTAGTTGGAACGGTTACTTATATGATTGCGACTTTAACCAAATGCTCGGTTTGCCTGTTACCAGTAAAGTAAAACACATTTCAGAATATAACGATGCTTTATTAGAAAATAGGCACATTGCTATATCACAACATTGTTATGGCTGTACCGCAGGTGCAGGAAGCAGTTGTCAAGGTGTTGTTACCTAATCAAAAATGAAGCAAGATAACGCACATGAGTGAATCACTTATAATTGTTTTTGTAAAAAACGCAACATTAGGAAAAGTAAAAACCAGATTAGCCAAAACTATTGGTAATAAAAATGCCTTATATATTTATAAAACATTGGTTAAAATTACAGAAAACGCAACCAATAACAGCCCTATAGACAAGCATATTTACTTTTCTGAAACCATAGATGAAACCCTATGGAAAAACACCCCAAAATATACTCAAAAAGGCATAAATTTAGGTGAACGCATGAAAAATGCATTCCAAAAAGGGTTTCATGACGGGTACAAACATATTGTATTAATAGGCACCGATTTACCAGATATTACAACAAGTCATTTACAACAAAGTTTTAATCATTTAAAAAACAACACTGTTGTTTTAGGTCCAGCACAAGATGGCGGGTATTATCTTATTGGTTTATCAAAAATGATTACCTTTATATTTAACAATAAACCATGGAGCAAACCCAATTTATTAGAAAATACCATCAATGAGCTAAAAGACAAAAAAATAGCATTTACAACATTAAATACTCTAAACGATATTGATACCTTTCAAGATTTAGTAACTTCAAAACTATACCAATCTAATACCAAATTACAAGAAACCATAAAGCAAAAACATGATTGAAATTATAGAAGAAACCGTAAACTATTTAAAAAATAAAGGTTTTCACAAACCACAAGTTGGCATCATTTTAGGAACCGGACTAAGTCAAATACTTAACGAAATTCACATATTAAAAGAGGTTAGCTATAACCACATACCAAACTTTCCAACCGCAACAGTAGAGTTTCACAAAGGAAAACTCATTTATGGCGAACTTGAAAACAAAACCCTAATCGTCATGCAAGGGCGGTTTCATTTATACGAAGGTTACACGCTACAAGACGTTACCTTTCCGGTGCGAATTATGGAAAAACTTGGCATCACAACACTTTTAGTATCTAACGCAGCCGGAGCTATTAATTTAAACTTTAAAAAAGGCGAATTAATGCTTCTCGAAGACCACATTAACCTTCAAGGAAGCTCACCATTAGCATTCAAAGGTGTAGAACAATTAGGAGAGCGTTTTACAGATATGAGCAGCCCATACAATGCCGCAATTAACACCAAGCTAAAAACAATAGCCCAAGCAAACAAAATAAACCTCCACCAAGGCGTTTATGCCAGCGTAGTAGGTCCACAATTAGAAACCAGAGCAGAATACCGTATGCTAAAAATACTCGGTGCCGATGCCGTAGGCATGAGTACCGTTCCAGAAATTATTGTTGCCAATCATTTAAAACTAAAAGCAGCAGCCATTTCAGTTTTAACAGATGAATGCGACCCAAACAACCTACAACCCATAAACATAAGCGACATAATTGCCCAAGCCCAAAAAGCCGAACCCAATCTTATAAAACTATACAAAGAATTAATAAAAACGCTGTAAATTTTAGCGTTACCACAAGGGTCAGGCTTTCGGCAGTCGCTTTACAATTTTATAAAAATTGTAAGAGCTCCAACAAAGCCTCAATCCTTAACGCATTAAAACAATCTTGAAATCTGAATTCATTTATTAAACAACAATCATTCAAATTTTAAACTTTAAAAAAGTAATTAATTTGTCATTCCGAACGAGGAACGAGGAGAAATCTCAT
Organism: Flaviramulus sp.; assembly: GCA_023255235.1. Classification (GTDB taxonomy): domain Bacteria; phylum Bacteroidota; class Bacteroidia; order Flavobacteriales; family Flavobacteriaceae; genus JALRJA01. The sequence goes on along the minus strand of JALRJA010000161.1, from coordinate 603 downwards.
CATTCAAAAATAATTAATTTGTCATTCCGAAAGAAGAACGAGGAACGAGGAGGAATCTCATCACTCTAAAGTATTTCATCACTCATTCTGCTATCTATTAAAATACCACTATGTTAATGTTCAAGATTGTAACATTGTTCAATATGCAAGCTATTACTTGAACGCTGTTTTAAAAAAAGCCCCAACCAAGTTACAAAAACTAAACAGTGCAGAATAGCTATACTTTAGAAGTCACCGATTTAAAAAACACATAACCAAAACCAGCAAATAACATAAAATGGAATGGAAAAAGACCAAAGTCACCTCCTTGATTCCCTACAATAAAAGCACTATACATACCAAAACCAAAATAAGACATCAGTAAGCCTTCAGGAATAATGGCTACAAAAGCTGATTACTGGGTTCACATCCTTGCTGATGGTGATAAAGATTATTGCAGATTAATTTTTGATACTAAAATTATTAAACGTTTGTCTAAAAGATGCAAAATCTTTATTTAGATACTTAATATCCTTTCCCTTATTCTTAAAGTTTTTATTTGTAGTTTGTATTGCCATCTTTATTATTATTGCTGTACACTAAATGTTATGGTTTCTAAATTAG
>JALRJA010000144.1 GCA_023255235.1 Flaviramulus sp. | reverse complement strand
GGCTAATTGGTTGCTTTGTTTTTAATGATGGTAAATGAGAGATTTATTTGATAATGGGGTTTTAAAAAGATATAGTGAAAAGCCCGACCCTGACCAATAGTTATTGGGAAGGGAAACGCCCCAAAAAACTATTTTAAATTACATAGCTTTTTCTTAAATTTGAATACCAAAATTCTTAAGCTTTGTTATTAAACCTACAAGATATTCCGCGTGTAAAAACCATTACAAAATCGGAATTTTTAAACCAATACTTTAAACCACAAAAGCCCGTGGTTATTGAGCGTTTTATTGATAATTGGCCTGCTTATAGCAACTGGAGTTTAGATTATATGAAGGCTTTGGGTGGCAATATTATAGTGCCGCTTTATGATGACAGACCTGTTAATTATAAAGATGGTTTTAATGAACCGCATGCCAAAATGAAATTGAGTGATTATATTGATTTGCTTAAACGCGAACCTACAAAATACCGTATTTTTTTGTGGAATGCTTTAAAGGAAATACCGCAGCTGCAAAACGATTTTACATTTCCTGATTTTGGATTACGCTTAATTAAAAGTCTTCCTTTGCTGTTTTTTGGTGGTAGAGAATCTTATACCTTTATGCACTATGATATTGATTTGGCAAATATTTTTCATTTTCATTTTGAAGGGGTAAAAAAATGTATTCTTTTTGACCAAAAGCAGAATGATTTTTTATATAAAATTCCTCATTCTTTAATTACCCGAGAAGATATAGATTTTAACAATCCTGATTTTAAAAAATGGCCTGCATTACAACATGCTAAAGGCTGGGAATGCCAACTAAAACACGGTGAAGTGCTTTATATACCAGAAGGATATTGGCATTATATGCGTTATGAAACGCCTGGGTTTTCTATGAGCTTGCGTGCCATTGCTAGACATCCTAAAAACTTAAGTAAAGCCATATACAACATACTTATTATGCGAAATTTAGACAATGTTATGAGGCGTTTAAAAGGGCAAAAATGGATTGATTGGAAAAATAATCAGGCTATTATTAGAACTCGAAATAGCTAATTATCTTGTTAATTCATGGGCTTTTTTATACACCAAATCTGATTCCCAACCTCTGTAGAGCAAATAGTCTATTATTTTTTTCTTTTTCTTAAGTTTATTAGAGCATTTGGTTGCATCAGCTTTTTTTTGAGCTAATTCATTAAAAACGGCAAGGTATTCTGTGGGTTCTATTTCTAAAAGTGCGTGGGTGATATTAACCTTGCTGATACCCTTTTTTGTAAGCTCATAACTTAAACGGCTTTTACCCCATTTCTTAATTTTAAACTTGCCGTTTACAAATGTTTTTGCAAAACGTGCTTCATTAAGAAAATTATGTTTTATGAGATGTACTATAACTACATCTATAGCCTCGGGTATCATGTGCAAACTCTCTAGTTTTTGCCTAACTTCTAAGTGGCATCGCTCTTGGTATGCACAATAATGCTCTAGCTTTTTAGTAGCTTCTTCTACAGTGTATGTTTTTTTTAATTGCATATAATTGTCAAAAATAGCGATTGCTAATTAATAAAATATAAAACCTAGTACTACTTAATTTTAAAATTTTAACACATGAAAATGATGATTATGCTTCTTTACCATGATAAATAATTACAGATTTGGTTTTTTTGCATTAAAAAATCAACCTTTTCATGATAAATTCTTAATTTCGCACCTCTAAAAGAAATAGGATATAATGGATGTTAAATTTCCTGAATATAAAGGACTTGACTTGGCAAAAGTAGCTGAAGAAATTCTAAACTATTGGCAAGAAAACAACATATTTGAAAAAAGTGTATCTACACGAGAAGGCAATAACCCTTTTGTGTTTTTTGAAGGACCGCCTTCTGCAAACGGGCTTCCTGGTGTACATCATGTTTTAGCAAGAGCCATAAAAGATATTTTTCCGCGTTACAAAACCATGAAAGGGTATCAAGTAAAACGCAAAGCGGGTTGGGATACTCATGGATTGCCTATTGAGTTGGGTGTAGAAAAAGAACTGGGTATTACTAAAGAAGATATTGGAAATACTATTTCTGTTGAAGATTATAATGATGCGTGCCGTAAAGCAGTAATGCGTTATACTGATGTATGGAATGACCTTACCAAAAAAATGGGGTATTGGGTAGATATGGATAACCCATATATTACCTACAAACCCCAATATATGGAAAGCGTTTGGTGGTTGTTAAAGCAAATTTATAACAAGAAGTTGTTATACAAAGGCTATACCATTCAGCCGTATTCACCAAAAGCCGGAACGGGTTTAAGTTCGCATGAGTTAAACCAACCAGGAACCTATCAAGATGTTACAGATACAACTGTAGTAGCTCAGTTTAAAGCAGTACCCGAAACACTTCCAAATTTTTTACAAGGTGAAGGGGCTATTTATTTTTTAGCTTGGACTACCACACCATGGACGCTTCCTAGCAATACAGCCCTAACTGTTGGTCCAAAAATTGACTATGTTTTGATTGAAACCTACAACCAATATACGCATCAACCTATTAAAGTTATTTTAGCCAAAAATTTAGTTGATTATCAGTTTTCTGGAAAATTTAATAAAGTTGAAAAAAACGATGAATTGCTAAACTATTCATCTAATGATAAAAAAATTCCATACAGAATAATAAAGGAGTTTAAAGGAAAAGATTTGGTTAATATAAAGTATGAACAGCTTATGCCTTTTGTATTACCTTACGATACTCCAGAAAACGCTTTTAGAGTTATTTTAGGCGATTTTGTAACTACCGAAGACGGCACAGGAATTGTACATACCGCACCAACCTTTGGTGCAGATGATGCTTTAGTTGCCAAACAAGCAACACCCCAAGTGCCTCCCATGCTGGTAAAAGATGAAAATGGTAACTTGGTTCCATTGGTAGATTTACAAGGAAAGTTTAGACCAGAAATGGGTGAATATGCTGGTAAGTATGTAAAAAATGATTATTATAATGATGGCGACGCTCCAGAACGCTCGGTTGATGTAGAAATTGCCATTACATTAAAAGAAGAAAACAAGGCTTTTAAAGTTGAAAAATACAAACATAGCTATCCAAATTGTTGGCGTACAGATAAACCTATTCTCTATTACCCATTAGACTCTTGGTTTATAAAAGTAACCGATGTTAAAGACAGAATGGTTGAACTCAACCAAACTATAAACTGGAAAC
>JALRJA010000047.1 GCA_023255235.1 Flaviramulus sp. | reverse complement strand
ATATTAACTATAAATAGTGTGAAAAGAAAAAAGGTTTTCATTTCTGAAAACCTTTGTGGGCGCAGAGGGATTCGAACCCCCGACCCCTTGGGTGTAAACCAAGTGCTCTGAACCAACTGAGCTATGCGCCCTCTAAATTGGACTGCAAATATAACCTTGTTTTTATTATTGCAAAAACTTTTTGAATAAAAAATCAAATTATTTCGGCTACTACAAATGTACTGCCTCCAACAAAAATTAAATCGTTAGGGTTTGCCAATTTACAAGCCGTTTTATAGGCTTGTGACACCGAACTGTATGCCTCACCATGCAAGCCATAATCATTAAAAACACATTTTAACTGGTTGGCTTCTAAGCCTCTTGGTATATCTGGTTTACAAAAATAATAAGTGGCTTGTTTGGGCAGCAAATCTATTATAGACTGTATGTCTTTATCATTTACAACGCCAAAAACAATATGGAGATTATCAAATAATTCTTGAGATAATTGCTTCATAACATAAATTAATCCGTCTCTATTATGGCCTGTATCACAAATTACTTTAGGGTTTTTATGTAACACTTGCCAACGCCCTAATAACCCTGTGTTTTTTATAACACGTTGTAAGCCTTTTTCTATGTTTTTTTGGGTTATTTTAAACCCTTTATTTTGAAGTATTTTAATGGTTTGCAAAACCGTTTTTATATTTTTAGTTTGATAACTTCCTATTAAGTCTGATTGATAAATAGCACTTATATTGTTATCGGCAAACACAATTTGTGAATTGTTGTTTTTAGCTATGCTTTTAAATACATTGGTAGTTTCATTTTGAGTTTCGCCAATAACAACGGGAGTATTTAGTTTAATAATACCTGCTTTTTCAACAGCTATTTCACCTAATGTGTTTCCTAAAAATTGTGTGTGGTCTAAGCCAATATTGGTTATTACTGAAACTTCTGGAGTTATAATGTTTGTTGAGTCTAACCGGCCACCCAATCCAACTTCAATAACAGCTATATCTACTTTTTGTTTTGAGAAATAATCAAAAGCCATACCTACGGTCATCTCAAAAAATGACAATTGATTTGCATCAAAAAATACTTTATTGCGTTTAATAAACCCAATTACAAATTGTTTGGTTACTAGTTTGCCATTAATTTTTATTCGCTCTCTAAAATCTTTTAAATGTGGTGAGGTATATAAACCTACTTGATAGCCTGCCTCTTGTAAAACAGATGCTAACATGTGGCTTGTAGAACCTTTACCGTTTGTTCCTGCTACATGAATAGATTTAAAGTTTAGCTCTGGATTGCATAAGTGTTTAGATAATTTTAAGGTGTTTGATAGGTCTTTTTTAAATGCTATTTTACCCTGTTTTTGATACATTGGAAGTTGAGAAAACATCCAATTTAAAGTTTTTTGGTATGTCATTTTTTTATTGCCCTAATTTGAAGTTTACTTTAACAAACCCAATTTGTTTTTGTGGTGCTTTAGAGTTTGCTGGCCATTTGTGTGATAAAGCAATTTTTTTTGCTGGTTCTAATAAACATTGTGATGTATTGGTAGTGCCTTTTACACCCGGAATTGCCTCAATAACTTGCCCGTTTTGGTTAACAACAATTTTAACTATAACCAATCCAGACTCATTACACTCTTGCTTTAAGGTTGTATAGGTTGCTTTACCTCTTCCGTTTAAGCCGTAACCTACACCGCCACTTCCTGAGCCTTGGTCTCCAAAGTAACTTGGTGCATAAGGGTTGCCGTCTAACTGACCTTTGTCTCCTACTTGGTTATCATTTCCTTCGCTTCCTGTTGTTTTACCATCCGATTTACTAACACCTCCTATTAATGCATCAAGTTGTTTCTTTTTCTCTTCTTGCTCTTGTTGTTTTTTGGCAATTCTGTCTGCTTCTGCTTTAGCTTTAGCATCGGCAATGGCTTTTGCCTGGGCTTCTTGTTGTTTTTTTATAGCTATTTCTTCTGTATTATCGGCAGTTAAAATGTCCTCTTTAACTTCAGATGATACAGCTGGAATTACTTTAGACTCCTCAGGTTGTGGTATTTCGTTTATTTGTTTTGGTAGCGATTTTACAGGTTCTAAGGGCTGTATAGTGCCTTTACCATAATCTGTATTTCCAAAATTTACGGCTACACCATATTCTTCTGGCGGATCCATATAGGTTGTGCCAACCACAAATAATAAAAGCAACAAAATAACAGCTATTAGAGTTGTTAGTTTTGCTGAATTTCTTTCGTGAATGGTTTCAAAATATTTCATTAATTTGGCTTAACAGCAAGTATAACTTTAAATTTATTTCTGTTGGCAATATCCATAACTTTTACAACGTTTTCAACAGGAACAGATTTTTCGGCTCTTAAAACTATGGTTGGTTTTTCTTGTGATGATAGTGCAGCAAGTAGCTCGTTTTCTAAAACACTTTCTCCAACGCGTTTTTGATCGATGTAATAGGTTAAATCCTTTTTAATACTAACTGCTACAGATTTTTTGTTTTCTGTTTTGCCACTTGCTTTGGGTAGTATTATATCAATAGCATTGGTTGTAACTAGTGTAGAAGCTATCATGAAAAAAATGAGTAACAGAAAGACAATATCTGTCATAGATGACATATTGAATTCTGGTGTTACTTTATTTCTTCCTCTAAAATTCATATTATGAAGGTTCGTTTAAGTGATCTAAAAACTCTAGTGAATTGGCTTCCATTTGATAGACTACTTTGTCTGTTTTTACAACCAAATGATTATAGGCCATATATGCAACAATACCAACAATTAAACCCGCAACGGTTGTTGTCATAGCTGTATATAAACCTCCTGCCAAAACATCCATTTGTATGCTTCCGCCTGCGTTTGCTAATTCAAAAATGGCTAAAATCATACCTATTACGGTACCTAAAAAGCCTATCATAGGCGCTACACCAGATATTGTTGCAAGAATACTCACATTTTTTTCTAAACCGTAAATTTCTAAACGGCCAGCATTTTCTATGGCTGTATTAATATCTGCAAGGGGTTTGCCAATTCTTGATATGCCTTTACCTATTAATCTAGAAACTGGTGTATTTACTTGGGCACAGAGTATTTGAGCTGAATCAATTTTTCCATTACTAACATGGTCTTTAATTTGATTCATAAAATTGGCATCAACATTTGAGGCTGCTTTTATGGCAAAAATTCGTTCAAAGTAGATATATATGGCTGCAATTAAAAGTAAAAATAAAACGGCAATAATAACTTGTCCTGCAACACCACCACTACTAATTAGTTCAATTATTGATATTGTTTTTTCAACAGATTCAACATCGGTTGGTAATTCTACACTTTCTTGTGTGTTTTGTAACATTATACTTAACATATATTCTTAATGTATTGAAAACCTTATAACGTTGGTTTATCCTTAAAAGTATAAGGTTATTTGTTTTACTTTTTTCCGCGAAAGCGAAAATAGGTTATTTATTTTAAAATAATGTTCTGGTTACCATAAAGGCTGCCGCTCCTGCAAGAAACCCAATTAATGCTAGCCATGCGATTTTTTTTAAGTACCAGAAAAAATCTATTTTTTCCATACCCATAGCTACCACACCTGCTGCAGAACCAATTATTAGCATACTACCTCCAGTACCTGCTGCATAGGCTATAAAATGCCATAATTCATCATCTAGTGGTTCTGAAAACATTCCTAAACTAGCGGCTACTAATGGCACATTGTCTATTACTGCCGATGCTACACCTAGTAGTAGTATTACTAAATCTGAAACACCCTTACCGTGTAATTCTGTGCCAAGCATTGGCATAATTTCTTGTAATGATATGGCAAAACCAAACAAAATACCTAACGATTCTAGAGCGGCAACAGCCATTAATATACCTAGAAAGAATAAAATACTAGGTAATTCTATTTTAGATAATGAATGGTGTACAGGGCTATGACTTGCATGGGCATCGCTTTCATTAGAAGGTAATTGTGTTATACTAAATTTTGAATTGCTTAAAACCTCTGCAAATATGGCTACAATACCTAAAGACAGCATCATACCAACATAAGGTGGTAAATGAGTTATCATTTTAAATACAGGAACAAAAGCTATTGCTCCTAAACCTAAATATAGCATCATACTACTATACTTAGATTTCTTCTGTTCTACTTGCTCTTCAACTTCTAACTCGCCTTTAAAAACGGGTAAAAATGAGGCTATAAATGTGGGTAATACCATACAGATAAGAGATGGTATAAATAAATAGCCAAATAAATGCCCAGATGTGACTTTTTTGCCAATCCAAAGCATGGTGGTAGTTACATCTCCAATAGGAGACCAAGCACCTCCAGCATTTGCTGCAATAACAATTAAACCAGCATACCACAAGCGAATTTCTTTCTCTTTTACTATTTTTTGTAAAATAGAAACCAGCACTATGGTTGCCGTAAGGTTATCTATAATTGCCGATAGAATGAAAGCTAGTATTGCAAAAATCCATAAAATTTTAGTTTTCTTTTTTGTTTTTATAAAGTCTTTTATAGTAGAAAATCCATCAAAATAATCTATAATTTCTACTATTGTCATGGCTCCTAAAAGAAATACTAATATCTCTGAAGTTTTACCTAAATGATGTAATAAGGTTTCTTCCATGTAATGGGTTTTTTCATCGTAGCCAAGTGCTCCAAAATTTTCTAATAAAGCGTGCTTTCCTGAATCAAACCATTGTGTAAAACTGTCTAAACCAAATGCAATTAATGCCCAACAAATAGCCATCATAACCAATGCTGGTATTAACTTATCTATTTTTATGCTGTGCTCTAAAGTAATGGCTAAATACCCTATTACAAATACTAAAATAATTGCTGCTTCCATATTTTATTTTTTATTTTTTACGATTTCTAAACTTTAATACTTGAGGTTAAAACCCACCAAATAACACTGTGGTAATTGGCATGTGTTTTTACCTTTAGTAGGCTTGCACAACATTTTTCACACTTTTAAAACTACGTAAGATTTTTTCTGTAGGCAGATTAATGAGCTTATAAAAAAACCTGTATAATAAATTTCACAATAACGTATGTTATAAACCCTACTTAAAAGTATTCCAACAAATATAAAAAACTAAAGTGCTTTTTTAGATTAATTAGTTATTATTTTTATGTAAATATATTTTACCAGAACTATGGTCTTTTTTTGCACCAGTTACACTTTTAAGGCAATTTACCTGACCTCTTAGTTTTAACACTCCTAAAAGCCCAAAAATTAAAGCTTCTTTATATTCTATAATTTCTTTTTTTGGTATTACTATTGTTTGTTTTGATTGTTTTTTTATTCTGTTAATTAAATATGTGTTGTAAGTTCCACCACCGGTAATTAAAATTGAAGCGTTATGTTTTTTATTAATTTCTAATGCTATTTGAATTGAAATATGCTCCACAACTGTTTTTAAAACATCTTTAATTTCTATTTTAAAACTATCAATTAAAGGAAAAATATGCGTGTTTACCCATTCTATTCCTAAAGATTTTGGATAGGTTTCTTGGTAATAAGATAATGTGTTTAATTGGCTTAATAATGTTTTATTTATAGTGCCAGTTGAAGCTATCTTTCCACCATTATCATAGTCAATACCAAGTTTATTTGCATACTTATTTAAAACACTATTAACAGGGCAAATATCATAGGCAATTCGGTTGTTTTCTATTTCTGTTGATATGTTTGCAAAGCCACCTAAATTTAAACAGTAATCATAATTAGAAAACAACAACTTATCTCCAATAGGCACTAAGGGTGCACCTTGCCCTCCAAGTTCAACATCTTGAATTCTAAAATCGCAAACAACTGTATTATGCAATAATTTGGCTAAAATAGGTTTATTTCCAATTTGATATGTGAGTCTTTTTTTGGGTTGATGTAAAGCTGTATGACCATGCGAACAGATAGCATCAATATGTTTGATAGTATTCTTTTTTATAAAATTTGTAATAATTTCAGATAAATAAACCGTATAATCATCATCTATTTGCTGTAATTTTTCAATTGGGTAATACACCAGTTTTTTTAATTTTTCAAGCCATTCTTTTTGGTAAGCTACTGTTTCAAAATGTTTTATTTCAAAATGCCAAAAACCATCAAATTGAAATTCAATAAAAACCAAATCAACGCCATCTAAAGAGGTGCCAGACATGACACCAATAATATTATATGTATGTTTTTCCAT
>JALRJA010000034.1 GCA_023255235.1 Flaviramulus sp. | reverse complement strand
TACTTTAATTCCTACTTTATGTGCTTGGTTTATAGTTTCTTGAGGGCTTCCTAAAGACGTAATTATAAAATCACAGCCTTCTTCACAAATAACCTGTAATTGTTCTTTATATTTTAAATTTGATTTGTTTACAATAAGATTAAAACCAAACGAACCTCCTGCTACTTTTGATGCTTTAAGGTCTCTTATTGCGATTCTTAGCTCTTCAAGAGTTCTATAATTTAATGCAGGAATACAGCCTGCTATTCCACCTTTCATGGCTTCTTTAACCATAGTCACATTAGAAACTAAAAACATGGGTGCTTGAATAATGGGATGTGTAATACCTAACAGTTTTGTGAGTTTGGTTTCCATGCTTATAAAATTAGTTTAAACAAATATAATAAACATTATTCATGATAATTATTTTCTTCTTAAGACTATTAATTTAATTTATAGCATTTCTAAATACTATTTAGGCTTATGTGATTACATTAAAAACAAAAAAAAGCTGTTCCCTATTTGGAAACAGCTTTTTAGTTAAAATTTATAGTTTAATTACGCTTCTTGCTTTTTAACTGCTAAGGCGTAAATTACAAGACCAAATCCTATTTTGTTAATAGCATCAGCAATGTTGTAAGCTACATCTATGTTACCTGCTGGAATAATACCATTATACCAACCATCTGTACCCATCATGTAACCTAAAGGATAAATAGCCCAACCAACAAGTACAAACCAACATAAAATTTTATGAGCTTGTAACACATCACCACCAGCGGCTACTGCTAATTTTTTAGCACTTCCTAACCAGATTTCATACACAATAACAAAATATGCTAATCCAGATATAGCACCCCATAAAGCGGCTTGATCTTGGAAAACTGCTTCTCCAAAGTAACCTGTTACTAACATAACTACAGATAATCCTATCATTTTCCACATTAGTGATGTTTTAGCTCCAGCTACTTTTAAAATTAAATAGAACTCAACACACATTAATGGCACTGTTAGAACCCAGTCTACATAACGAAAAAAGGTAGGTGACTCTAAGTTTGCCGCCCAATAATCTCTCATGTAGAAATAGTGAACAGCTGCAATGAAAGTAATAAGACCTGATACTAATACTGAGGTTCTCCACTTTTTATCAAATTGACTAAGTGACAAAAAGAAAAAGGCTGAAGCAGCCATCATAGCCATACAGCCTACAAAAAATGTAAAACCAACATAATCAGTTGGATCCAGTTTAGACGAAGCGTCTAGTAATAATAAAAAATTCATAATATATAGTTTAATTGGTTAATTAGTTTAACCAAATATAAAAAAAATTAAACAAAGCAATTATTTTTTTATAATTATTTTCTTCTATTTTTGCTTAATTATTAAAATTTTAATAAAAACGTTAAGATAAATTCTTGTTATTATGAAAAACCTTTACAATATTGTAATACTATTAAGCTTTGCGGGGTTATGGCTTACCTCATATTTGTCTGGTAGTATTGAAATTATTTTAGGGTTTGTTCTCATTTTTTCATTTGGAATTATTCATGGATCTAATGATTTGTTACTAATAAATTCAATGTCAAATTCAAAAAACAAGTATAGTATAACTTCTGTTTTCTTAATTTATATACTAACTGTTTTGGCAACAGTTATTACTTTTTATTTTTTTCCATCGTGGGCTTTAGCATTATTTATTATTTTTAGTGCCTTCCATTTTGGAGAACAGCATTGGGAACACCACAACCTGAAATTCAAAAAAGGCTTAGTTAGTTTGTATTATCTCATTTATGGCATGCTAATACTACACAGTTTATTTTTATTAAACTTGTATGACGTTATTGAAGTTGTAAAAGCCATTACAGGATATAGTGTAGAAAAACGTGTTTTTGAATATTGTTTTTATGTTACCATAATTTGTTTTGTTTTGTTATCGCTATTCTTTTCAATAAAATCTGCTTATTTTAGAGTTAAACTCTTAACAGAATTATTCTATCTAATCATATTTGTAATTATTTTCAAAGTGTCAACACTTATTTGGGGATTTACAATTTATTTTATTTTTTGGCATAGTATTCCGTCACTTTTTGAGCAAATTAAATTTATTTACGGTGATTTTAATAAAAATACGGTACTTAAATATAGTGCAAAAGCATTTCCGTTTTGGTTGTTTTCTGTTATTGGAATTGGAATTATGTATTTCATTTTTAAAGATTTAACCATGTTTTATGCCATATTTTTTTCATTTATAGCTGCCGTAACTTTCCCGCATTCTATTGTTATTAATCTCATGTTTTTAACTAAAAAAAATAAGGATAACTAAATTTGATTTTTTAAAAGGTTTAAATTTTTTACAAAAACAATTTATATCAACTTTTACAACTACAACTAAAAAAAGCAACCGTATGGGTTGCTTTTTTTAGTTGTTATGTAATAAACTATTTTATTTAACTTCTTCAAAGTCTACGTCTTCAACATCACTACCTTCAGATTGTGCATTTTGGTTTGTTTCCGATTCTGGTGCTTCGGCTCCTGCTTGTTGATCTTGTGAAGCTTGTGCTTTGTAAATTTCTTCACTTGCTGCTTTCCATATCTCATTTAAGCTGTCTAATGCTGGCTGAATTTTTTCTAAATCTTTGGTTTCAAACTGTGTTTTTAATTCGGCTAAAGCTCCTTCAATTTTAGATTTATTGTCGGCTG
>JALRJA010000444.1 GCA_023255235.1 Flaviramulus sp. | reverse complement strand
CGAAGAAATGAATCATTAGGTTGTAGTTTGTGTTTTTAAGAAAGTGTAAATTTACTTTTTTTCATTATTATTTTGCCTAAAAATTAAAACTAAAATAACGAGTTATTCACTATGTTTTGAACATTACATAGACGCTCTATGACTATCTTAATTTAAACTAATGCTTAGCAAGCTAAAGGCATAAAATAAAAGCTTAGATAAATAAAGTGCTTTTTATTTTGGTTGAAGCCAATTTTTGAGATGCTTTAAGGGTTTATTGTTTTACAAGTTTTTTAGTAATGCTCCCTTTTTTAGTAGATAATTTAACTATATACAGACCTTTTTTTAAGGTACTTAGATTAATTTTACCCAATTTATTATGTGTTTGTGTTTTAAAAACAGATTGACCTAAAACAGTATAAATTTCAACACTTAATTTTTCTGAAGAATTAATGTTCAAGTAATCGCCTTTAAGTGGGTTTGGGTAAATGGTTATGTCATTTAACAAGCTGTTTTCTTTTACACTAAGTAAATTATTCCAAATAGATGAAACATATTCTGGATGATCAATAAAGGGGTTTCTATTACTTTGTCTTGCAAAAATAGCATTGTTTCTATCTATTTCCCTCTGAGAAACAGGGTCTTGTGTATGCCATTGGTAAAGAATATTAAAAAAGGTTGTATTAAAAACCTGATTACTTGTGCCATTAAACATAGCATAAGAACCAAAGCCACTTATAAGATCTTCATATCTTGTGGCAAAATAAAAATGCATTCTAGCTATATCGCCTTTAAACTCATCTATGGGTTCAAAAACCATTCCTGTGTAACCAGCAGAATATCCAGAATTGATATTGTTTCCTCTTTTTGAACCGTTTGAATATAGGTTTGGGTCTCCAGAAGTTAAAGCAGGTACAACACCAAAAGGTAAGCTTCCTCTTTGCCCATTTACATATTTATCTGAAGGTACAACAAAATGTGCATCACTATGCATGGGTGTATTACCGTTGAAAACAGATTGTGGAATTATATGTTCTCTGTTATAAAATTGACCTTCAGCGTTTCCTCCAGTTCCAGAATCTCTATCGTCAGGTGATTCAATTTCATAGGTATATTCATAAGAATCAGCCCCTGATGGGTTTTCAGAATACATATCTAAAACAGTACCATTGTTTTCAAAATACAAATCTTTATCAGAAGTTTCATAAGTTGTGTATAAACCGCCATAGCCATTATCAACAGATTGGTATTCGGTTGTTAACATGTCATCTTGATCATCAATAATTTTTTTCAATTGCGTTTTTAAAGCATAACCCGTTCCTGTTGCATAATTATAATACCCAGCAGGAATTTGAGCAAAACCAAATGCTGTTATTAAAAGAAATAAAAGGTAAGCATGTTTCATTTGTTTATTTAATTTTTACTGTTTTGTAAAGTT
>JALRJA010000439.1 GCA_023255235.1 Flaviramulus sp. | reverse complement strand
AATTTTAACATGATTTAAAAAAAGGAGGTTGTTTTAAGTAGTATGCTTTAAACAACCTCTTTTAATTTTACCCTTCAAAGCATTTGGTTTAAAAATTCAAATATACAGGCTTTCATTTAATTGGAATTTTACCCATACAACACCTATACAGCTTATATTTTAATTTTAGTATGCGCACGTTTCAATATTACAATTTTTAATATAATCGCTTTTGTTATTTAGATTTTAACAACTATATATGGTTTTTTTTATTATGTATGTTTTTTGTTGAGGTGTTTTTTACAAAATTCTTAATCTTTATAAATATATTTACCATAGTTAGAAAACCACCTCAACTCAGGCAACTATAAATTAGCCATCAGTAAATTGTAACAAGCGTTTTTTGCTATAATCAACATTTTAAACTAAATAAACTATGAAAAAAGAATTTCTAAGATTAGTACTGCTATTATTTACATCATTAACTTTTTCTCAAACCGAGGTAGTTTCAATTGTAAGTAATGACGACGGAATGAAATTAGTTGTTAATGGAGAAGACTTCATGATAAATGGTATGAATTGGGATTATATTCCAATAGGAAAAAACACTGTCAATGCCGAGTTTTGGAAAAACCCTGATGACATCATTAAAGCAGGGCTTGATACCGAAATGTCTCTTCTTAAAAACATGAACGTTAATGTAATACGCCAATACACCGGTGTTCCTTCAAAATGGATAACATACATATACCAAAATTATGGTATTTACACAATGCTTAACCATTCGTTTGGTCGTTATGGCTTAACCCTTGATGGTGTTTGGACGCCTGTTACCATTTATGACAATCCAAAAACGCAAGCATTTTTAATGGCTGAAATAGAAAATTTAGCCAAAGAATATAAAAACACCTCAGGTTTGTTAATGTATCTCTTAGGAAACGAAAACAACTACGGCCTTTTTTGGGCAGGTAATGAAACTGAAGATTTTCCTGATGATGAACAAGAAAAAAGATTTATTGGTGAAAAACGTGGCAGACCCATGTACCGATTAATGAATGAAGCAGCAAAAAAAATCAAATCTATTGATTCTTCACGCCCTGTAGCTATTTGTAACGGCGATAATCTTTTTATTGATATTATTGCCGATGAATGTAAAGATGTTGATATATACGGAACTAATACCTACCGAGGTGCTTCTTTTACAGACATGTTTGACGTTGTAAAAGAAAAACTCAATAAACCATTACTCTTTACAGAGTTTGGAGCTGATGCTTTCAACACCAAAACCAATCAAGAAGATCAAAAATCTCAGGCATACTATATGGTAAGTAACTGGAAAGAGATTTATGAAAATGCTGCCGGATTAGGAAAAGCTCAAAACGCCATTGGTGGGTTTACTTTTCAATTTAGCGACGGTTGGTGGAAATTTGGTTTTGATGATAGAAAAAATGCCGATGTTCACGACAACAATGCTTCTTGGGCAAATGGCGGTTATCCAATAGATTTAGAGCCTGGACAAAACAACATGAATGAAGAGTGGTTTGGCATTTGTGCTAAAGGACCAACAAACGAAAGAGGTCTTTATGATTTATATCCTAGAGCAGCCTATTATGCACTTAAAGAAGCGCATCAATTAAACCCATATCAAAATGGAATAACAGCACAAACCGTAACCAACCACTTTAATAACATTCAATTAATAGACGCCGTTTTAAAAGCTCGTGGTGATAAAGCTGCTCTAAAAGCTGAAAGTTCTGATAAAATAAAACTAAGCAACTTAAGAGCCGAATTTACAACATTCAATACCGGAGGTAGTTTAATTACGACACCCGATAATCCTGATCCAAACAACCAAATCTATCCTAATAAACTTGGTTTTGATCATATGCAGTCTTATTTCGTTGGTGTTGAAGGCAATCCAAGTCCAAACATGACCGCCAATGTTACATTTAATATTTTAGGAAATGTTGCTTCAAATCCTATAGATGAAATTTTTTATGAAAACAGAGGCAGACCTATTTCTGTTAATACAGATAACGGCAATGTAAATATGCTAGACGCTAATAGAGTACAAGTTTATAATGCCGAATATGAATGGAAAACTAAAAACTTTGATTTAAGAGGTTTTTACAGAACAGGTCATTACCATTGGGGTTATGAAGGCGATTTTTTTGGATTATACCCCGAAGCAAATTACGGTCCTAATTTAGATTTATACAACGGAGAAATTTTAGGTTTTGAAATTGATGGCAAAAAAGGCCTTGATGGTTTAAAAGTAGCTTTTGGCCCTCAATTATGGTGGGGAGCAAATCCAGCCTTTTTATTAAAATACGCAACAAAATTAGGTAAATTAAAAATTACAGGGGTTTACCATGAAGATATAGATAGAATTGGTGAAGTAGTTACATCTATTGCCATACCAATGCCTAAAACAAGAAGAGCAACAATACATTTAGAAAGAGCTTTTGGTAATTTAGATTTTGAAATTGGAGGTATTTGGGGTGGTCAACCACTAAATGGCAGACCATTTCAAATAGCACAAGGCACACCTAACAATTACCTTATTCTTGAAGACAAAATACAACCAAAAGATAACTGGGGAGCTAAAGCCAAAGTTAAATTCTCAAAAGGAAGATTTAACTGGTATGCACAAGGTGCAGCAATGGGATTAGTTGCCAATGGTGGTGCCGATTATACAAAAACCTT
>JALRJA010000316.1 GCA_023255235.1 Flaviramulus sp. | reverse complement strand
GAACTAGACCTAATGATCAATTCTTTATCCATTTAGTTAATTTTTATCCATACTATTTGACTTAGAGTTATATTTTGATGTTGTAAAGTGACAATCACCAATTTACAACTAATAAACTGCAATCAAACTGTATAGATGGATTATACAATATTTTTAATCTAATATGTTTTATTAGATTTGATAACTTAATTAAACGGCTATTATACAACGTGTTAATTAAGGTATTTCACAGGATTTTTTTAATATCCGTGGAGTTTAAAAAGATAACAGCTTTGGTGTTATAATTTGTAAACTCATTTCAAAGAACTTGGGTTTTAAGCTTAATCAAAAAAAGTAGCCAATCTAACTACTTTTTTGATTTATTTTTTCTTTTTATGACGGTTAGCGCGTCTACGTTTTTTTCGTTTATGCGTTGCTACCTTATGTCTTTTACGTTTTTTACCACTTGGCATAAATAGTGTCTTTTTTAAATTAATAATTTATTTAATGTCTTACTTTACTTGTACGTTTGTTTTTACACCTTCAACAAAAACTTTGGCAGGTTTAAAAGCAGGAATATTGTGTGCTGGTATTTTAATAGTTGTGTTTTTAGAAATATTTCTACCTGTTTTTTCAGCTCTTGTTTTAATAATAAAGCTACCAAAACCTCTTAGGTAAACATTATCACCACTTTCTAGAGAGGTTTTTACTTCATCCATAAAGGTTTCTACTGTTGCTTGCACATCACCTTTTTCAATTCCTAATTTTTCAGAAATTTTTGCTACTATATCAGCTTTAGTCATTTTTTTAATATTATTTTATGTTACTATATGTTTTTAAAAGGGATGCAAATATAGGAATTTAATATTCAATATTTCAAACCTAATTCATTAAAATTTAAGAATATAAAGGTTTATTTTTGCATTCTATATGAATTTATTGACACAATTTACAAAGTTGGTAACCCATTGGTATTCAATTAATAAAAGAGATTTACCTTGGCGAAAAACCACTAATCCATATCATATTTGGTTGTCTGAAATTATTTTACAACAAACCCAAGTTATTCAAGGATTGCCTTATTATGAGGCATTTATAGCAACATATCCTAGTGTTTTTCACCTTGCAAAAGCCAAAGAACAGGCTGTTTTAAAACTGTGGCAAGGGCTAGGTTACTATTCTCGAGCTAGAAATTTACATACTACAGCCATTCACATTGCCAATAACCTACAAGGCGAATTTCCCACTACTTATAAAGAGTTATTGCAATTAAAAGGTGTTGGAGATTATACAGCTAGTGCTATTGCTTCTATTTGTTTTAATGAAACTCAAGCGGTAGTTGATGGCAATGTATATAGAGTTTTAGCACGCTTTTTTGGAATTAAAACACCTATAAACTCTTTAGAAGGAAAAAAAGAATTTAAAGAGCTAGCGCAAACCTTACTTGATAAAAATAACCCAGCCGATTATAACCAAGCTATCATGGAGTTTGGAGCCATGCAATGCAAACCAAACAACCCTTTGTGTCACAAATGCCCTTTAAGTGAAAATTGCATAGCTTTAAATGAAAATAAAATAAATACCTTACCGGTAAAAACCAAAATGCTAAAAGCTAAAACCAAGTATTTTAATTATTTGGTATTTGTATCTCATGATGAAAAAACCATTTTAGAAAAACGCCAAGGCAAAGGCATTTGGCAAAACCTATATCAGTTTCCTTTAATAGAAACCAAACAACCAACCAATTTACAGCGTTTTAAAAAACAACTGGAAAACCATAGCTTACTTAAAAACACCTCTTTTGAACTGTATTTATACAATACAAAACCAATTGTGCATAAGTTATCACACCAACATTTATATACAAATTTTTGGATTATAAATCTTGAAAAGCTTGCAGCCGAAGGCGTTTTAATTAATACCATACACCAATTTCCGGTGCCTGTTTTAATTGAAAATTTCATAGAATCATTTAATTTTTGAAGGATTAATTTCTCAAATCATATTTTTTTACTAATTTTAAAAAAATGCATAACAATTGGTTACTTTTGTTATTTATAAATAAACAACAAATATGTCTGGTACTTTAAATAAGGTGATGCTAATAGGGCATTTAGGAGATGAAGTAAAAATGCACTATTTTGAAGGCGGTGGTTGTATAGGAAGATTTCCTTTGGCAACCAATGAAACATACACAAGTAAACAAACAAATGAACGGGTTACTAATACAGAGTGGCATACTATTGTGCTGCGAAATAAAGCTGCCGAAATTTGTGAAAAGTATTTAAGTAAAGGCGATAAAGTATATATTGAAGGACGACTTAAAACCAGAAAATGGCAAGACGAAAAAGGAAGCGATAGATACTCTACTGAAATTCAATGCACAGATTTTACTTTTCTTTCTACAAAAAAAGAAAGTGATAACAGTGCTACTACCACACAGGAAGCAGCACCAAACACGGTAACAAATCAGCAAGATAGTAAAGAGCCACCAGCCGATGAAACTGACGATCTGCCGTTTTAATAACATATTCGATTATACCTTGATAATCTTATGTTTAACTAAAGCAAATTTACTTGAATCCTGACCCTGCGAGTTTTATATCTTTATTTTTAACAATTGATTTTTCAATTGTTTTGGCATACGCACTATTAGTTTTACTATTAGTATGTTCGGCACTTATATCGGGTGCTGAAGTGGCTTTGTTTTCGCTAAGCAGAGTTGATATTGAAGAAGGCTTAGAAAATAAATCGAAGCGCATTGAAATTATATCAAAACTATTAGATCGCCCAAAAAAATTATTAGCAACCATATTAGTAGCCAATAATTTTATAAATATTGCAGTGGTTTTATTGTTTGCATATTTAGGCGATTTTATTTTTAATACCATTATAAACCCACAAATTAAATTTATTATTGAAGTTGTCGTAATTACGTTTATAATTTTATTGTTTGGAGAAATTCTACCAAAAATATATGCCAGTAGAAATAATTTAAAATTTGCCCTCTTTATGGCTTATCCATTGAGAGTTTTAGATGTGCTTATTTCACCTTTAAGCTTGCCCATGCGGCGTATAACTTTAGCTATTCACAGTAAATTAGGAAGACAAAAATCAAATTTAAGTGTTAATCAACTATCGCAAGCTTTAGAGCTTACAAGCGATGCTGATACCACCAAAGAAGAACATAAAATATTACAAGGCATTGTGTCTTTTGGAAATACAGATACAAAGCAAGTTATGAGACCACGTATTGATATATTTGCTTTAAATATAGATCAAAAATATACCGAAATAATACCCGAAATAGTATCAAACGGGTATTCAAGAATTCCTGTTTATAAAGATAATATTGACACTATAAAAGGAATTCTTTATGCTAAAGATTTGCTACCTTATATTGATAGAAAACAATTTGATTGGACAACCCTAATACGCGACCCTTTTTTTGTGCCAGAAAACAAAAAACTAGACGATTTAATGACCGAGTTTCAAGAAAAAAAAGTGCATCTAGCCGTTGTAGTCGATGAATATGGTGGTACTTCAGGATTGATTTCTTTAGAAGATATTATTGAAGAAATAGTAGGCGATATTAGTGATGAGTTTGATGATGAAGATTTAAC
>JALRJA010000222.1 GCA_023255235.1 Flaviramulus sp. | reverse complement strand
ACAGGTTAAAACGAGCTTCATTGTATAAACATCTTATTTTCTTGTAAACAAGTTGCTAATTTTAAATATACTTTTTTAATAGTTTCTTCAGAAAAAGTAGTGTTTAAAGCATTTAAAATTCTGGTTGATAGTGTGCCATGTGTTAAAATAGTTTCAATAGCATGATGATGCGTTTCAGCAATAGTATTTTTTGTTAATTGAAAAAGAGTAGCCCATACTTCTTTAACCGTTGATACGGTATTAATATTGAAAATATTTAAATAATCTAAATTTGTTATACTATAGTTTTCGCCTTCTTTAATAATAGGATTTAAAATATTAAAAAGCGTGTCTTGTTTCCATTTTTTTTGATTTTTTAAAGGAGTTAATTCATCAAAAATTAAAAGTTTTAGAACTTCAACAATAAATACACAAATAGCAATATCGGCTTGTGGGCATTCTTGTATATCTAGTAATCTAATTTCAATAGCATTTCTATCAAATCTTGCAATAGCACCACGTGAGTTTAAAAAATAATGGTCTAAAACATGATTGGTATCATAAGGTTTTATAGCCTTATTGATTGGGTCAAAAATGGTGGTTTGATAGTTTTGTTTTGTAAAAACAGCTTCAGGAATAACTAAACCAGTCATTTCTGGAATTTCTTTTTGATTGGTTTTATAATATTCTAAACGAGTGTCTTTAAAACGTGTATTTTTTCCTTCTAAAATAGGAGAACTTGCACATAAACCAGGAATTAATGGTAGTATAATGCGAATGGCAGCATGTAATTTTTCAAACTCGGTATCATCAAAAAAAGGCAAGTTAATATGGGTGCTTTGCACATTGCTCCAACCATGCCCTGAACAATTAAAAATTGTATTGTAAAGTGCATACACCTCACTATAACTATGCTCCCATAGTTTAGTATCTGTAATAGGATTCATTAAGGGGTGTGCAGCTGTTGGCAATAAGGCGGCATTTAATGAATTTAAAAGAGAATTTATTTCTATTATATTCTTATGAAACAAATTTGATAAATTATCTAGAGTAGGCGTAGGACCATTTGTTTTTAGTTCTACAACATGAGCAACCAACTCGTTACTCCAAGCAATAGTACCATTTTCAATATCAGATGTAATTTTGCCATTTTTTAATTCAAATAACGCATCTACTTTTGGGAAAACCTTAAAATTAGATTTGTTAACCAGCATATATTCTAGCTCTATACCAAAAACCTCAAATAAATGATATTTTTTACCCATGTTAATCCAGTCTCTTTTTTAAAGCCAACAAAATTTTTGAGTAAACTAAATCGCCATAAAACCTATCTTCAACTCCAAAATCAATATTAGGGTTATCATTAATTTCAATAACCATAGGTTTATTATCAATAACCTTAATATCAATACCTAAAAGCCCGTCACCCACTAGTTTTGCCGATTTTAAAGCTATTTTAAGAACTTTTTTAGGCACTTCATCTATAGATAAACAATCTGCATTACCATCTTGGTCATCTTTCTTATTTGCTTTCCAGTTATAAATTTGCCAGTGTCCTTTAGCCATATAGTATTTACAAGCAAAAAAAGCTTCGCCATCAATAATACCAATACGCCAATCAAAATCTGAAGGGCAAAATTCTTGAGCAATAATCAATTCCGATTCTTTGAGCATGTTAGTTGCTAAGCTGTAAAATTCGTCTAATGTTTTGGCTTTTTTTACACCAAATGAAAAGGTTGAATCAGGCGCTTTTAAAACACAAGGTAAGCCTGTGTGTTTTACAACTTTATCTAGATTGTCTTTATGAACAATACTAGTTTTGGGCGTGTTTATATGAGCATTTTGTAGTGCTTCTGCCATAAAAACTTTGTTGCAACACTTTAAAATAGCATCAGGATAATCTACCAATGCAATACCTTCTTGTTGTGCTTTGCGTGCAAAGGCGTAGGCTTCATTGTTTACTTCTGTGCTTTGTCTAATTAATAAGGCATCAAATGACGATAAACGCGATAGGTCTTTGGGTTCAATTATTTCGGCATAGATATTTAATTTTTCAGCTACCTCAATAAATTTTTTTAAGCCTTTAGGATTGCTTGGCGGTGCAGGGTCTTGAGGGTTTACTAAAATAGCTAAATCAAAATCACTTTGAGTGAGTTTAAGCGTATCATATCGTTTTTTTGAAAAATATTCATTGGCAAATTGATAAACACTTTCAATATGTTCTTCAGGAATTTCAGACTCAGAGATTACCTTAACACTTTGTATATTCCATTTGGTTGTGAAATTAAATTTTATGCGAAAAAAAGGAACTTGAAAATGTTTATAGAAAATGCTACTGAGCTCTTTATATTTTTGTGCTACATTTTGCCCAAAATAAATGCTTAAAATAAACTCTTTAGATTTAATATTTTTAAAACTTTGCTGAATAATATCATCAAACTCATCTGATACAATTCTAACTAGCTTTAGGGTTTTTAAATCTACAATATTTTTTACCGTAGGAATAGCCAAATGCCCTCTTGCTTCTGCCAAAAGTGATACGTAATACCCTTTAGATTGGTAATTATAATCTTTACAAAGATTAAAAACGCGTGCTTTTTTTAATAGCGAAAATTCGGGCTTTGTTAGGTAGTCTTGTGATGAAATTACAGAAATATTCTCAATTGAGAAATTCCATTTTTCGGGTTGATTAACAACAATATATTTTTGCATTAACCTAGCATATAGCTCATTAAAATTTAAACAAAATTACTGTTTTTTTGAATTCAAAAACGAGTATTAAGCTAATTTAGATTGCTTCTTTTTAAAAAAATTAAACTAAATTAACTTTTTAATCTTCAACCAAAACCCAATCGCCTTTACTTATTAATGGTTCGGCTTGTTTGTATTTTAAAGTTTTGTTTTCTCCGCTTAAAACATGCTTGATTGTAACCCGGTCATTGCGTCCTATTTTGGGTTTATCTCGCACAATAGTTTCTACAACCTCGTGTTGGCGTTGGGTGTTACCGGCAGCTCTGTTTTGTGCAGAACGTTCATCTAAATTTGGAATTTCGTCTTTTTGTGTTTTTAGATTTTCTTTTCTTCTCACTTGTCTTGCTTCCTGAATAGTACTTTGAGTTTCTTGTGGTAACTCACCTTTAAACAAAAATGAAATAACATCTTTGTTTACTTGGTCTATCATGGATTTAAACAACTCAAAAGCTTCAAATTTATAGATTAATAGCGGGTCTTTTTGCTCATGTACTGCTAATTGAACAGATTGTTTTAACTCATCCATTTTACGTAAATGCGTTTTCCAAGCATCATCAATTATGGCGAGTGCAATATTTTTTTCAAAGTCGGTAATTAATTGTTTACCGTTGGTTTGGTATGCTTTTTCTAAATCGGTTACAACATTTAAAGTTTTAGTACCGTCTGTAAAAGGTACTACAATGCGTTTAAATTTATCGCCTTGAGTTTCATAAACATTTTTAATTACAGGAAAGGCAATGTCTGCATTGCGTGTCATTTTTTCTTTGTAATAATCAAATGCTTCTTTGTAAATTTTTGAAGTAATTTCTTGAGGTGTTAATTTGCCAAATTCTCCTTCAGAAATAGAAGATAAAATATTTGAATTGAATAAAAAATATTGGATGACACAAAATCCACAGGTTAGAGACCAAATTACAACTGTTCTAGAAACATATAAGATTTCCACGAAAGAGGAATTGAACCACTGACATAATTGACGGTATCCAGCTTCGGGTCTATCCATACATTATTGATGCCCCGGCTTACGGCACCAACATTAGAC
>JALRJA010000154.1 GCA_023255235.1 Flaviramulus sp. | reverse complement strand
TTTTTGACTCCAAACACCCGTATTTAAATAACCCGCTCTTTTTTCAAGTAGGTTCATGGCTACCATTAAAAATTGGGTACTGGCACCGCCTTGTAGAAACAAGGCTTTATACCCTTTGCCTTCAAGACCTAGAAGTTCTAACACTAAAGCTCTGGCTTTTTCCATAACATCAACAAAAGGCTTGCTTCTGTGTGATATTTCTATTAACGAAAGCCCACTGTTTTCAAAGTCAATAATTGCTTCTGATGCTTTAAGGAGTACTTCTTGTGGTAAAATACTTGGTCCGGCACTAAAATTATGTTTTTTCATTTTATGATATGATATTTATGTGTGTAAAGGTCCTAATTTATTAGTTATTTCATATTAAAAAATCAATAATTTTTTTATCAAATTTTTAATAAAAATTCAACAGAATCAATGCTATCTGCATAATCCCAAAGATTTGGTTTTTGAGTTGTTCCAAAAGCGGTTTCATTTTCAATACAATTTTTTGACACAACGCACTGAATATACTGTTTGTCTTTATCTAATTTAGTTTTCAATGAGTTTAAATCATCATATTGCTCATAAAATATGGTTGCAATTGGCGATGCATAACTTTGGTCTTCTTTAAGCATTAAAAAACCATTTTCTAGCATGTTAAACTCACTCATTAAGTAAACGGCTTTATTGTAATCATAATTATTGGCATATTTTGCTTTTTCAATTATTGGATGCCAATGGTAGATTGCTTCAAAAAAAGCATCAAAATTATAGTTTTTAGGCACAAAAAGTTTTGATACGTTTCTACAACCTAAGCCATAATATCGAAAAATATCTTCAGATAAATTTTTTAACTCTTCTTTAGTTTCAGTACCTGTTAAAATGGCAACCGAATTTCTATTATTTCTAATGATTGATGGTTTATCTTTAAAATAATACTCAAAGTAACGTGCTGTATTATTGCTTCCAGTTGCTATAACAGCATCAAAGTGGTTTAGTTTAGTGTTTGTAAACTGTATTTTGTCTTTAAAACGGGGTTCTACAAACTGTAAATATGATACTAAATAGGGTAGAATATGTTTATCGTTTGATGATAGTTTTACCAAAACATGATGACCAGCCATTAAAACAGATAAAAAATCATGAAAGCCTACCAACGGAATATTACCTGCCATTATAATAGCCACTTGTTTTGGAGTTACCGTTTTAATATTATAGGGTTCTAACCAAGTATGTAATTGTTTTTGAGTTAACGATTTAGCCCAACCTTTTAAGGCAAATTGTATATTGTCTTGAGTAAACCAACCGTTATGTTCATTGGCAAGCTTTAAGCAATGTTTAAAGTCTTCAAAGAAACTATGATTGCGTTCAATACTATCATTTTTTTCAACATCTTTATTGGTAAATTGTTCTAAAAACTCACCTAATTTTACAAAAGCGTTAATTCTTTCTTGTAATTGCATTCTAATTTGGTTATGAATGGTTTTGGCTTTATTTTTGCAACTGCAAATTTAGAAAGAAAAAAACGCTATGGCAATTATAATAACAGATGAATGTATAAATTGTGGTGCTTGTGAGCCTGAATGTCCTAATACAGCTATATATGAAGGTGCTGATGATTGGAGATACAAAGACGGAACTAGTTTAGACGGCACCGTTGTATTAACAAACGGAAAAGAAGTAGATGCTAATGAAGCTCAAGAGCCTATAAGCGATGAAGTTTATTATATAGTGCCAGATAAATGTACTGAGTGTAAAGGTTTTCATGATGAGCCACAGTGTGCTGCTGTTTGTCCTGTTGACTGCTGTGTGCCAGATGACGCTCATGTTGAAACCGAAGACGAACTTTTGGCTAAACAACGCTTTATGCATCCTGAAAACTAATAAGTACACGTTATTATTAAAAGAAAACAAAAAACGCTTCATTAAATGACTTTATAATGAAGCGTTTTTTTAATTAAAGGCAGTATTTTCTAAAAAGAAAAATTTAGTTTGGTATAGTAGTAAGCACCGCCAAATCCCATTTGTACAGAGTCCCAATAACCACCAGCCTCAGTCCAATCATCTTGTTGATCTGGATAAATATTAAAAATATTATTGCTACCTACATTAAGTTTTAAGCTTTTAGATAGCTTAAATCCTAAATTAAGATCGGTAACAAGTTTAGAACCATAAGTATCTGTAGCTGCTTCTATAAGTTGTTCAAAACCACCAAAATCAGCTGGGTCTTCAAAAGTTTGAAAATCTAATAGTTCAATTTCACTAAAACGAGTAAATGTTAAAGCTGCATCAAACCATTTTTTATCATAATTGAGGTTTAAACTCATTTTACTATTGGGTGCAGAGGCTAAGAGGAAAGCTTTATCTCTTTCTCCAAAAAAGGTTTGCTCATCTAGAGAGCCATTTTTTACTTTATCAATTTCCATATCATTAAAGTTTCCTATGAAAGTGGAAGTAAAAGAGCTATCATCACCTAAACTGGTTTTCCAAGATAGAATTAAGTCTAAACCAATTGTTTTTGTATCAGCACCATTTGCAAAAAATTGAGCAGCTTCAACATTATCAATTTGAGGTGCGTCAAAATTTCCTGTTAATACTATTCTATCTTTAACTTGAATATAATACCCATCTATTGTAGCTGAAAAATCTCCAAATTTTGCCGTAAAGCCAAGTGCTGTATTAAATGCTTTTTCTTCTTTTAATGGACCAATACCAAACGAGGCAGTTACAGGGCTATTGTTTGGTGACAATAATGACTCTAAAGCTTGACCTCCAACAAAATTGGTAAATCGTAAATTATAGTAAATTTGTGCTAGAGAAGGTGCTCTAAAACCAGTACTTAGAGAACCACGAATGTTAATATTCTCTGTAGCTTTTAAACGAGCAGCTAATTTTCCATTTATAGTACTTCCAAAATCACTAAAATTTTCAAAACGAGCAGCTGCACTAAACAAGAACTTATCAGACAAATCAAACTCTGCATCTGCATAAAGTGATAAGTTACTTCTACTTCTATCTACCTCATTAGCAGGACCATATCCAGGAAACCCTTGTGACCCACCTGGTCTGGGGTTATTAGAGTCATCTTCGGCTTGAGATTGGGTTGCTGGGTCTGTGATAAGTACACCATCTTCTGTGTAAGTTCCCCAAGAACCTTCTTCACCGGCAAAAATAGTAAAGTTTTCTGTTCTATGTTCTGCTCCAAAAGCTAAGTTCATACCGTTTAGAACATTATCATAATACTTTGAAAAATCAAAATTTAGTGTATTCTGACTTAAACTATGTCCTCCTGCGTCAAAATCTGTTGGAGATACATCTTCTAAAGAAGCGTTTAGTGTTCCTTTTATAAAATAATGAAAATTATTTTTACCAAAAGTATTGCTAATGTCTATTTTCCAACCGTTGTGTGTTGTTGTTCTCACACCTGCTGAAATTGAATTATCAGTAATTATAGACGTAATTCTGGGCGTAAAACCATTGGGGTATATAGATTCTACAACACGTTCGCCACCATTTCTTGTAAACGCATAAGCATCTGTGTCTCTATAATTTCTACCACCAAAAGCATAAACTTCTGTGTTTTCAGAAACAGGAATTACTATGTTACCAAATAAATTAAATCCATCTATAGCTGCTTCACCAAAACCATTTCTAAAATCAAAAGCGGGACGTAATGTTTTATTTCGTTTTTCGTGGGCGGAGTTGTAGCAATTCAAACTGCATTAAACTTAACCAATCCTCTAATTCCAAAATATTTAATTGGATTTGCTACACGTCAATCTATTGTTTTAGAATTCGCACCTACTTTTATTTCTATC
>JALRJA010000133.1 GCA_023255235.1 Flaviramulus sp. | reverse complement strand
TACAACACAATAACAAACACATTTAAAGAAAAATTTGAAATTAAAAAATATTTACATGATATGGTAGTTGCTAATAAAATGTGGATTGAATCAACATCCAGAAATTATTATGCACTAATACACGATAAAGAAAAGTTTAATGGCTATTTAAAAATACTAAAAGGAAACTTAGATAATTCTCATACTGAAATTTTAGGAGACTCTATTCCGTTTAAATTTCATGATATTAAATCGTTTGCTAGCTTGTTTTATATACCAACTGAAAAAAAGTTGTTTTCATATAATGCCTATTTAAATGATAATAATATAACTGAGTATTATTTATATTCCATTGATTTTCCTTTAAGCCCTAAAATTCCTAATAAAATAGATGTTTCTGTATTTATTAACAAACTTATAATAGGAGGTGCTGTATTATTACTAATTGTACTTCTAATTGTTTTTAGAAAAAAAATCAAACTAAATCTTTTTAACACAAAAAGAACTCATAATTTAGAGTCTAAAGAGGTTGAAAATCAATCTAAGCCTAATGTAGGCTCGGTTTCCATAAATAAGTCTAATTATAATATTTTGTTTTTTGGAGGTTTTCAAGTTTTTAATAAAAATAAAAAAGATATTACAAGTAAGTTTTCCCCAGTATTAAAAGAATTATTTTTATTAATATGGATGTACACTTACATAAAAGACAAGGGGATTTCTTCTGAAAAAATTGAAGATATATTATGGGAGGGTAAAACTAATCAACAAGCAAGAAATAATAGATCTGTGAATATTACAAAACTAAGAACATTATTAAAAGAAGTTGGCGATTTTGATTTAAATAAAGATACTGGTTATTGGAAAATTAATTACAATCAAGAAGTTTTAAAAACAGATTTTTCTGAATTAATTAAAATATCTAAAAATAAAAAAAATAGTACCCGAGAAAATATAGATTGTGTTTTAAATATTACCAAAAACGGGGCATTACTTTATAATGTTAATTGTGAGTGGTTAGATTCTTTTAAAGCAGATATTTCAGATACAATAATTGATACTCTCATAGCCTATGCCAGAAGTTTTAAAATAAAAGAAGACCCCGATTTTATATTACGTTTAACTGACTGCATTTTTAACTTTGACTCCATCAATGAATTAGCCGTCATTTATAGATGTAGAGCTCAAAATTATAAAGGTAATCACAGCTTAGCTAAAAATACTTTTGAAAAATTCCAAAGAGAATACGAACTATTGTATGCTCAAAATTTTAAATATTCCTTACCAGAAATTCTTCAAGAAGAATTTAATGTGAATTCTATTTTTTAACGCTATTTTTTTTTGATTTAAGCATTTATTAATGAATAATTAATACCCATTAATTAAAATTGTAAAATAAATCATTAAATCAACTAATATGAAATCAACTTTACTTAACACTTTTTTTCTAAGTCTAATTTTTAGTATTAATTCCATTGCACAAACCAACTACTATGTAAAAGCAGACGGAAGCAATGCTAATGATGGATTAACTGAAGCTAGTGCCTTTTCAACTGTAAGTAATGCGGTTGTTGCCGCATCAAATGGGGATAAAATTATTGTTGTAGGAACTATCAACCAATCTGGTCAAGTAGCAATTACCAAAACCTTAACTTTAGAGGGTCAATCAGATGGTGAATTAGTCTCAACAGGCACCACTAGAATGTATGATATTTCTACGCCTGGATTAGCAGTAACATTTAAAAATATCACCTTCAAAAATGCAAACGCTTCAGTACAAGGAGCTGTAGTAAATTTAACTGGTAACTCCGATCTAACTATTGATGGATGTACTTTTGAAAATAACACAACCACAAATAATGGTGGTGTTATTCTAGCAGGTGCAACAGGTACTCTAAGCATTACAAACTCTTTATTTAATGGTAATAGTGCCACTAGAGGAGGCGCTATTAGTGTTACTGCTACAGGAAGAAAATTAACTATAAACTCTTCTACATTTGTAAACAATAGTGCTACTAATGATGGTGGGGCGATGTACTTAGGTGGTGGTAATACTCAAAGCAGTATAACTAATACAACCATTTATTCAAATAGTGTTGTTAATAGTATTAATCAATCTAAAGGTGGTGGAATTAGAATTGAAGTAGCAAGACCTTTCACAATAGAGAACTCTTTAATTTATGATAATTATGCAACTGATGGTAGCACCAACTCATCATCAGATATAGGCATTGTTGCTGCTGTTAATTTAACCTTAACTAATTCATTATCTAAAAAAATTGAACCTGCTCTAGATGATACGGCTGGTGATGCGTTCTCTACTTCAAAAGTTGAAGCAGATTTAACAACTTCCAATTTGCGTTTTGATGTTACTCTTGGAAAGGTAATTTATGATGCTGTAGCACAAGGAACAGATAGCCCTATTGGTTTTGGTTCAGATGGAAATGACGTAGGTTCATGGAACTCAGGATTATCTCTTACATTGGGTATTGACAGTATTGAACCAAATAGCTTTTATATGAGTTATAATAAACTATCAAAAAGTTTACAAATAAAATATCCTAATGATGAAGCTGCAAACATTGAAATATTTAATACTTTAGGAGCTAAAGTACTAACTGCAAAAAATATACAAAACAACAATAGTGTTGATGTTAGCACTTTAAAATCGGGTTTATACATAGTTGTATGTGAAATTTCTAAAAATTATTTCGCTAAAAAGTTATTTATTTTTTAAATAGGTTTTTAAAACTTAATTCATTCTACTGGATAAATTAAAAATATATTTTTAATTTATCCAGTAATATTATCACACTAATACTTCTATAAAAAATGAAAATTTTAAAATATAGATTTTCAACAATAAGCGTAGTACTTTTATTTAATTTTTTTTTGTCAAATGGGCAAACTCAACAGCCTAATATTATCTTAATAGTTACTGATGATCAAAGTTCAATTCCTTTAAGAAATAGCGATAATCAAAACCAATCAAGACCATTTGGGTTTAACGGTGATACCAAAGTTCATACGCCAATAATAGACAATTTAGCAAGTAATGGGCTGGTGTTTAGTAACGCTTTTGTTTCATCGTCTATTTGTAGTCCAAGTAGGTATTCTATATTAACAGGAAAGTATGCAGGAAGATCTGAAGGAATTAAATTTCTAAATAATTTCCCCCTAGGTAGTTTGAGTAGAATTTCAAATAACACCGAATTAGAAGAACATAACACAAACCTAGCTAAAGAATTACAAGCTATTGGTTATAAAACAGCCTTTTTTGGCAAATCGCAT
The DNA here is from genome assembly GCA_023255235.1 of Flaviramulus sp. Lineage (GTDB taxonomy): Bacteria > Bacteroidota > Bacteroidia > Flavobacteriales > Flavobacteriaceae > JALRJA01. The sequence continues at coordinate 4,688 of JALRJA010000133.1, read as the reverse complement.
ATAATTGATCATGATTTATTAGAAACATACACACAAGGTAATAACGGGTTTATGTCTTATTCTCAAACCGATAACCCATACAATAGCTCTGTTACAAATGCCATGAAATTTAACCATGATAAATGGGCAAATAGAATGAAAGATTTTGGATTTGATTATGTTGATGCCTTCTATGCAGCTAATTTAAGAGAGTTAAAAAACAGTGATTTAAATATTCATAATGTAGAGTATAAAAACAAATCTGTAATAAACTTTATAGCCAATTCAGGAGCTGAGCCTTTCTTTATTTATTATAGTGAAACTATACCTCATGGTCCTGCACCCTATTGGCTTAACAATGGAAATTATTATGCAGGATTAGATTCTGATATTAATATAACTTCTAAAGGCGTTTTAACACAAGATTACTCCTATTTACCAACAAGATTAGAAATAAAAAATGAAATTTCTTCAATACCTAATAAAGATTTAAGACACGCCTGGCTAAGATGGTTTGACCATGCTGTTGGTGCAGTAATTGATAAACTTGAACAAACAGGTAAATTAGACAACACCATTATTATCATCACTTCAGATCATGGTGATTTTAACAACGGTAAAGCTACCAATTATGAGGGCGGCATAAAAGTTCCGTTAATGATGTATTGGAAAAATGGCATTACAACACCCAAAACTTATGATGAATTGGTTCAAAATATTGACTTAGCTCCTACTATTTTAGATTTAGCTAATGTTGATATTTCGAATTCTGTTATGGATGGCAAAAGTTTAAAAAATATTATTTCTAATAATTCAATAGCACCCATTCATGATTATCTCTTCTTTGAAATTGGTTACTCAAGAGCTATTAGAACCAAAGATTGGAAATATATAACGGTACGCTATGACAATACTACAAACACAAAAATAGCAAATGGCCAAACTTTTAATGGTCCTAACGGTACACAAGTATCATTACCTTATTATATTCCAAATGTTTCTTTGGGTAGTTTATCTGCCGCTGAATATCCTTTATATCATGTAAAAGATCAATTATTTGACCTAAACAACGATCCTTATGAAACAGTTAATTTATTTGACATAAACACTGATAAATCTACAGAATTAAGACATATTTTAAGAACAGAACTACTTTCATTTCCTAACAGACCTTATCAAGAATTTACAAATACTAATTTTGATTTAACAATTACTAATAATTCTATTGTTGGAAAAATAATTGCTGGTTATCAAGGCTGGTTTAATACACCTACAGACGGTTCAAATTTAAATTGGAAACACTACCAAACAACTTTTAATGGCTTGAAAAAATTTGAACCCGGGCATGTTACAGTAGATTTTTGGCCAGATATGAGCGAAGCAGATAGTGATGAGAAATATAATACGTCTTTTACACATAAAGATGGCTCTATTGCTACGGTATTTTCATCAGCAAATGAAAAAACAGTAAATCGCCACTTCAAATGGATGAATGACTATGGAATTGATGGTGTCTTTGTGCAACGCTTTGCCTCAAATTTAAAATCTAACGCAACTGTTTTAAAGAATAACAACAATATTGTGTTAAACAATGTTATTACAGGAGCTATTAATCACAATAGATTACTTGCTGTTATGTACGACCTTTCAGGTGCCAATGCTGCAGGCACTATGGTTAATGATATTAAACAAGATTGGCAAGAATTAATAGTTGAACACCAACTTAACAATCCAAATAAAGCACATTTATTAACCTACAACCAAAAACCAATTGTAGCATTATGGGGTGTAGGTTTTAATCGCTCTGATAATTATACACTAAACGATATTGAAGAACTCATTAATTTCTTTAAAAACGACCCAAATTATGGAGGTTGTGCTGTGTTGTTGGGTGTTCCTAGAAGCTGGCGAACGTTAAATAATGATTCTACATCAGATACGCAATTGCACAATCTTATAAAGTCTGCAGATATTGTTCATCCTTGGACTCCAGGAAGATATTCAGATATAAATGGTATAGACTCTCACAAAAGCATCATAGCTGCCGATAAAACGTGGTGTGATGCCAATAACTTACTTTACATGCCAGTTGTTTTTCCTGGGTTTAGTTGGAAAAATTTAAAGAAAAGTCAAGGAACAGATTCAAATTTAAATGAAATACCAAGACTAAAAGGCGATTTTTTATGGAGGCAATTCTATAACGCCATTGATGAAAATGTGGAAACTATTTATGTTGCCATGTTTGATGAAATAGACGAAGGAACTTGTATTTTTAAAGTAGATCATAACCCCCCGTCTTCTATAAATAGTCAATTTACAAATTATGAGGGTTTACCCAGCGATTATTATTTATGGTTAACAGGTAAAGCTGGTGAGGCTTTAAGAAATGAAATTACATTAACTCAAAATAAACCTTTATATCCAAATTTACCACAAATAACCCAATTTTATGTAGATGAATTTGGAGACAACTCTAACACAGGAACAAGCCCAGGAACTGCATATGCTTCAGTTCAAAACGCATATAATACTGCAAGTCAAAATAATACAATAAACATTTCTGGTTCTGTTGTTCACAACGCCATTGTAACTATAAGTAAGAGTATTAATTTTATGGGATCAAATAATGCCACCTTGTTTCCTAATGAGAATAAGGTAGGTAATAATCGTATATTTCATATTAGCCAGCCAAGCTTAAATGTCTCATTTTCTGATATAACATTCAAAGGAAATAAAGACTCATCTATTAATGGAGGAGCTATAAATATGAATGCAAATTCAAACTTGACATTCAATAATTGTGTTTTTGATGATAATTCTACTGGAGGAATAGATAAAGCTGGAGGTGGATTATTCTTTAGTGAAGGAAACGTAACTATTACAAACTGTATTTTTAAAAACAACCTATCTAGAGGAAATGGTGGTGCTATAAGTGGTTCTGGTACAGGAACAGCATTTATTAGTGAATCACTTTTTATAAACAATATCGCACAAAACATTAATAAAGATGGAATTGGGGATAGAGCAAATGGTGGTGCTATAAATATTTTTGGAGATGGCAGAAAAGTAATCATGTCTCATAATACATTTTACAACAATACAGCAACTTATCAAGGTGGTGGTTTGTTTTTTGAAGGTTTAAATAATGAAACTGTTATTGAAAATATTACTGTTTTTAATAATAAGGTCAATATGACATCAAATCAAAATGCAAGTGCTGGAGGTATTAAAATTGAGGGTGATAGAACTTTTGAAATAAAGAACTCTTTAATTTATGGCAACAAGTTAGGAGATTTAACCAATGGTGAATCTGATATTGATATAGTTTCTAATGTTAAATTAACATATAGCAATTCAATTTCAGGAGTTTCAACTGGTTTTGGTTCTAATGATTCTTTTAATACTTCAAAAATTAATGCAGATTTAACCTCCTCCAACCTATATTTTAACCCAACTTCTGGGAAAGTTGAATATAACATTGCTAGCAATGGTGATGACACACCAATAAATTATGGTTCAGATGGAAATGATGCAGGTGCTTGGAATTCTATGTATGTTTTGTCAGTAAAGTCAAATGAAACTAAAAATTATTTCGAAATTCATTTAGATAAACCATCAAAAAATATTAAAATTTTAACCCAACTTAAATCCTTTTTGCATATAGTTGTTTATAACATTGATGGAGCCCAAGTATTAGAAAAAAATAATGTAAAACCATATCAACTAATTAACCTCTCTAATTTAAGTAGTGGCATTTATATTTTAAAGGCAACAACTACCTCAAATAAAATATTATATAAAAAATTTTTATTGTATTAATTTTTTAAAAAAATGATAATTAATTAAATAAATATTAATATCAAATTAATTATAAAGTTTTCATTTGTGGCTATTAAAATATCAATCACTAAGTAATGTCATTAACTTTCAATAAAAAACAAAATGTTTAATATGAAAAAACTAAAATTACATTTAATACTATTTTTCGTATTTCCTTTAGTAATTTTTTCTCAAGAAAGAACAATCACTGGAAAAGTTACAGATGAATTAGGAAATCCTTTAATAGGCGTAACCATAATTGTTAAAAACACTAATCAAGGTGCCTCTACAGATATTGATGGTAATTACTACCTAATAATTAAAGACTTAGAAGAGGGTACTTTAAAGTTTTCTTATATTGGTTTTGGGGAAACAGAAATTCCTTTTAACAAAAACGCTTCTGTAATTGATGCTACCTTACAAGAATCTACCGAGCAACTAGATTTGGTTGTTGTAACAGCATTAGGCATAAAGCGTGAAGAAAAATCGCTTACCTATGCAACCCAAAATTTAAACTCTGAGAGTCTTACTGAGGCACAAACAACCAATTTTTTAAATGGCCTCTCGGGTAAAGCCGCTGGTGTACAAATAGTAAACTCTGCTACGCCAACAGGCTCTACAAGAGTAGTAATTAGAGGATTAACCTCAGTAACCGGAAATAATCAACCTTTATATGTTATTGATGGTGTTGCTTTAGATAGCAATCAAGGTGATGATGGTGTTTCGGTTTGGAATGAAGGAAACGATGTTGATTACGGAAGCCCGTTGTCAAACATTAATCCAGAAGATATAGCTGATATGCAAATCTTAAAAGGAGCAAATGCAGCGGCATTATATGGTTCGAGAGCCTCAAATGGTGTAGTAATAATTACTACAAAAAAAGGAATTAC
>JALRJA010000124.1 GCA_023255235.1 Flaviramulus sp. | reverse complement strand
TATTATTGTTTTTGGTTTGTCTTCTGTTTTTTGGATATCGTTATTAGCCTTGTTTTTTAGTGGTATGACAGATGGGGTTTCTATGGTGATACGCCAAACTATTTTACAAATTAAAACACCCGACCACATGCGTGGGCGTGTATCATCTGTAAATTCTATGTTTGTGGGTTCTTCTAATGAATTGGGTGCTTTTGAAAGTGGTTTAACAGCTAAACTTATGGGAACTGTTACGGCAGTTGTTTTTGGAGGTACTATGACTTTAGTTACGGTTATTACTACCGGAATAATTTCACCTAGTTTTAGAAAACTTGATTTAACTAAAGATTTGGAAGCTCATGAAAATAGTTAGTAGGTTTTTAACTCAAAATGCTCACCATCAAACTCACCGTAGGTAAAATAGATAATCCAATCGCCTAAATTGATATACTTGGATGTGTTATTAAGGTTTATTTCTAATGGTAAATGCCTGTGTCCAAAAATAAAATAATCGTGGTGTTTGTCTTTTAGTTTTTCTTTTGAGTATTGCACAAGCCATTCGTTATCTTCTCCTAAAAAGCTAGCATCATCATCTCCTGAAATGAGTTTGTTTTTTACAGATAGGTATTGGGCTAATGTAACGCCTATATCTGGATGTAGCCATTTAAAAAACCATTTAAATAGGGGGTTTGTAAAAACTTTTTTCATGCGTTTGTAGCCTTTATCAAAAGGACCTAAGCCGTCTCCATGAGCTATAAAAAAGGTTTTGTTATTAAAGGTAAATTCTTTGGGTTTGTGGTAAACGGGAATGTTGAGTTCTTGTTCAAAATACCCATTCATCCATAGGTCATGATTGCCTACAAAGTAGTAAATTGGTATTCCTGAATCTGATATTTCTGCTAGTTTGCCTAGGGTTCTTGTAAATCCTTTTGGAACTACTTTGTTGTATTCAAACCAAAAATCGAATAGGTCTCCTAAGAGAAAAATGGCTGCGGCATCTTGTTTTATTTGGTCTAACCATGCTACAAATTTTTTTTCGCGTGGGCGTGATGCCTCTAGGGTTGGTGCTCCTAAGTGGTTGTCTGATGCGAAGTATATTTTTTTTCCTTTTGGAATTTGCATGTTGTAAATATAGTTTTTTTTAGCTTTAGTATGGAAACTGTAAAGTGGTATAATGTGTTAGGGATTGTAGCGGCATCCTTTTGTTTTTTGGTTGGTATTGTATTTTTTTATGGTGCTTGATTTTGGTTTTTAGTTTATTGTTTTTGAAATGGTAGTTAAAACAAAAGATATAGCGAAAAGCCCGACCCTGAACTTGTTTCAGGGTAACACCCTAAATATTATCATAGGCAAACCACTCTGCATAGGAGCTTTCGGTTTCTTGAAGTTTTAGTGAGTGCAGGGTGATGTGATTTGGTAGTCTGGTTTTAATTTTTTTGGCAAAATCTATTACCATCATTTCGCTTGTGGGTTGGTAATCTACTAGCAAAACGTTGTGCCCTTGTTCTTTGAGTTGGTTTGCTAGTTTTAGGTGTGGGGTGTTTTTATTGAAAACGGTGGCGTGGTCAAAAACGTTTACTATTTCTTCTTTTACAATTTTTTTTAGGTCGCCAAAGTCTATTACCATGCCATATTTTACATGGTTTTTGTCTGTTATGGGTTTTCCAAAAACGGTAACTGATAGTTTGTAGCTGTGACCATGTACGTTTTTACATTTTCCGTCGTAGCCATACAGGGCATGGCCAGTTTCGAAGGCGAAAAGTTTTGTTATGCGAATACCACTCATGAATTTTTTTTGCTTACAAATATATTCATTTTGTTTTATGAAACCTCTTTTAGATTACATTTGCACACTTTTATTAAGATTGTTGTTGGTTTTAATTTTTTTCTAATGAGTTTATTTGAAGATATTGATTTTGTTGAAAATCCGCTTTATGAACGTATTATTGCCGATTTAACAAAGCAACAATTTAGTGTTATTGATGATTTTTTTTCTGATGAAGAAACCAATTTGTTAAGACAATCGCTTTTAGAGCGTTATGCTGTTGATGGGTTTAAAAAAGCGGCTGTAGGGAATAGATTAAACCAAACTATTGTAAATTCTATTCGGGGAGATTTTATTTTATGGATTGATGAAGCCAATACAAATGTTATTGAAACGTGTTTTTTTAATAAAATAGATAGCATGGTAGGGTATTTAAATAAAACCTGTTTTTTAGGTATTGCACATAAGGAGTTTCATTATGCTATTTATCCTGAGGGAACTTTTTATAAAAAACACATTGATAGTTTTCAAAATGATGATAGGCGAAAACTATCGTTTGTTTGTTATTTAAATGAAGCCAACTGGTTGCCAGAAAATGGTGGTGAATTGGTTTTGTATTTAAAAAATAAAGAACAACATATTTACCCATTACCAGGAAGGGTTGTTGTTTTTGAAAGTCATGTTATTGAACACGAGGTTAAACCTGTTTTTACAGAACGATTAAGTATTACAGGTTGGCTAAAAACACATTAAACTAGCGTTTTTTACTACGGTTATAGAAATAAATGATAATTAAAACAATAGCTAGTATGAGAAATAATCTATTCATGTTTATAAATTTTTTTATTAAAGTTACGTTTTTTTAGCTAACGG
>JALRJA010000088.1 GCA_023255235.1 Flaviramulus sp. | reverse complement strand
TTATGAATTACGAATTGTAAAAGCCTACCAGCTACCAGATGCACCACCGCCACCAAAGCCGCCGCCACCAAAACCACCACCAAAACCACCACTACCACCCCAACCGCTTGAACCACGTTTGTAACTGCCACGCCCCATATTACTTAAAATAATAGCTTCTAAAATATCTGTACCTGTAGTTCTATTTCCTCTATTATTACTGCCACCACGTTTGTTTTTTGAAATAGAAATTAATATTATTATAAATATAAAAAGGAGAATAAAAATAAGCCCAATAGGGAATTCATTAGTAGATTTTCTTGTGCCATGATATTCGCCATTTAAAACTTCAAAAATAGCATCTGAACCTCTATTTAAACCGCCATAATAATTATTTTGTTTAAAATAAGGAATGATATCTCTTTCAATAATGCGTTTAGACATAGCATCTGTTAATAAATGCTCAACACCATACCCTGTATTTATTGCTATTTTTCTATCATTTTTAGCCAATAAAATTAAAACACCATTATCTTCTTTTTCTTGCCCAATATCCCATTCTTGACCCCATTTGGCTCCTAAAAAATTTATGTTTTCACCTTCTGTAGAGTTAATAATCGCTATAACTATTTGAGTTGAAGTTGTATCAGAATACCTAATTAGTTTTTGCTCTAAATTATGTTTTTGTGACGAAGAAAGTAACTCAACATAATCATAAACACTAGTTTGTAATTTTGGTTTTGGCGGAACTTCAAATTGTGCAAACGATACATGACATACCACAAACAGTATTAAAAAACTAAAAATAGATTTTATCTTTAAAAAGTAATTCATATTGAATACTAAAAACGGCATATTTAAATCCTATCCTTTAGAAACACTATTGCTAAGTTCATTGATATCTAAATGGGTATATGGGAAATACTTTTTTAGTTGCTCACCCGATTTTAAAACACCTTCTACCAAACCTTGTTTAAAGTTTCCTGCTTTAAAATGATTTTGAATAATGTTTTTTGTGCTATCCCAAAAACCATCTTTTACAGCATCATTAATACCTTTATCGCCATAAATAGCAAATGTTTTTTCGTTTACACTAACATATATTAAAACAGCATTCTGAAACTTAGTGTTATCCATTTTTAAAAAATGAAATACTTCTAAAGCTCTATTTGTAGCATTTCCATTTGAAGTCTTTTCAATATGAACTCTTATTTCTCCAGACGTGTTTAACTCTGCTACTCTTATAGCTTCAACTATGTCTTCTTCATCTGAAGCAGTTAAAAAGTTTTCAACCTGTGACATTAAAATTCAACTTTAGGTGCTTTTTCGCTTCCGGGTTCACTTTTGTATCTAGCCATTTCTTTAAAGCCAAATAAACTAGCTAAAAGTTTTCCAGGAAATTTAGTTGTGAATATATCGTAAGTATTAACAGCTTGATTATACCTATCTCTAGTCACATTAATTCTGTTTTCGGTACCTTCTAGTTGTGATTGTAGTTCTAAAAAGCTTTTATCTGCTTTTAGGTCTGGATAACGCTCTACTGTAAATAATAATCTTGATAAAGCACCACTAAGTCCTTGTTGTGCTTCTTGAAATTGTGCCATTTTTTCGGGTGTTAAATCACCAACATCAATAGTAGTTTTTGTGGCTTCAGAGCGTGCTTTTATAACGCCTTCTAAAGTTTCTTTTTCATGTGAAGCATATCCTTTAACAGTAGAAACTAAGTTTGGTATCAAATCGCTACGGCGTTGGTAGGCACTTTCTACATTAGACCAAGCTGTTTTTGCATTTGCTTCGTGTTCTACAGCTGTGTTGTTAAATCCTTTTGCCCAAGAATAGATTCCTATTACAA
>JALRJA010000080.1 GCA_023255235.1 Flaviramulus sp. | reverse complement strand
ATCTTTACCGTCCCACGTAGAAGATACTCCTTCAAATCCGAGAGTAAACTCCATACCAAAAGCTGCCTGACATACCATCAAGTCGTAATTAATACCGTTTTGTTTACAGTATGCGTTTGCAGCTTCCCATTTGGCTTGATTAACTACTGCGTGTAGTTGGTTGTGGCGACTGCGGCCGGCTTCTTTTAGACTAGTTTGATTTGAAGGTTTAACTTCAATAAGTTCAACAAACTGTTTACCAGTTTTATCTACGTATGCAATAAAAAAGTCCGGCACATATATTGTATGCTTGCCGGTTAGTGGATTGCGATAAGGAATACGTATTGCTTCGCTTGCCCATTGAGTAACGTTTGAGTTTTCGTCACAGAATTTCATAAATGCAAATTCCCAACCTGATCTATATGTTACCATGCCGCAAATATGGCAAACGAAATTAACGCCAAAGCCATTTCAACATTAACAAATAGTGGTTATACAGCCTTTCAAATTTCGGCATGGCGACCATCATGCCACATATTAGTATTTACATCCAACAAACGCATTTTAACACAACTTAACTTACTTTGGGGAGTCAAAGTGTTTTTTTACGACAGTTTTGTTTCAACAGATGAAACCGTAGTTGACATAAACAGAATTGCCAAAACACAAGGGTATGTATCAAAAGGCGATATGGTAATTAGTTTAGCCTCAATGCCAATTGCAGAAAGAGGCATGGTAAACACCCTACGTGTAAGAGAAATTACAAGCGATTAATTTATTTTCATAAAAATAAGGGCGTTACCCTGAAACAGGTTCAGGGTCGCGCTTTCCGTTATATCTTTTTATCGTACCTCAAAAAAGGATGCCACTACAATCGCTAACGCAGTTAAACACCACACTTAAAACGCAAACTTTAGCTGTACACTCACACTTTTTTGCTCGGGCTGCTTTTTGGTTTCCGTATTTAAATTAGATAACGATATGCCTAATAATCTAACCGAATCACGCAGCTTTTCTTGAAAAAGCAAGGCTTTAGCAATATCAAAAATCATACTAGCACTACGTATATAATAAGGCATAGTTTTACTACGTGTTTGCAATGAAAAATCGCTGTATTTTATTTTTAAAGTTAGCGTTTTACCAGCAACCTTACTTTTAGACAATCTTCTAGAAACCTCATCAGCTATATTAGTAAGCTTCTCTAACATAAAAACTTCACTAGATAAATTTTCATTAAAGGTGCGTTCTGCAGCCAAACTTTTTCTAATACGGTTAGGCTTTACCTCACTATTGTGAATCCCTCTCACAACATCATAATAATACCTGCCAGATTTACCAAAATTAGCTTCCAAATAAGCCATAGATTTATCCTTTAAATCTAAGCCTGTAAAAATACCGTTTTGGTACATTTTATCGGCAGTAACCTTACCTACACCATAAAATTTTCTAATATCTAATTGCTCTAAAAACACCATCACATCTTCAGGGTTTACCGTTTTTTGTCCATTAGGTTTATTAAAATCACTAGCCACTTTAGCAACAAATTTGTTAATAGATATACCTGCCGAGGCGGTTAAACCAATCTCATTAAAAATACGCTCTCTAATTTCTTTAGCAATCAAAGAAGCACTTGGGTTTCCCTTTTTATTATGGGTTACATCCAAATAAGCTTCATCTAACGAAAGAGGTTCTACCAAATCTGTATAATCATAAAAAATACTTCTAATAGCCTTTGATATTTCAGTATATCTATCAAAATTAGGTTTAACAAAAATTAAATCAGAACATAATTTAACAGCCAAATTTCCTGCCATAGCACTTCTAACACCAAATTTTCTAGCCTCATAACTTGCCGCACTAATTACACCGCGTTTCTCACTACCGCCTACAGCAACAGGCTTTCCTTGTAATTCCGGATTATCCATTTGTTCTACAGAAGCATAAAAAGCATCCATATCAATATGAATAATTTTTCTTATTGGTAAATCGCTCAACATGATGTAAATTTAGACAATAATTAACATACTTTTTTTATTAATAAAAAAGTTATAAAAACACATTTTTAAATCTAATCTCATGCAACTTTAATGATAGAAATAGAACGTAAGTTTTTAGTTAAATCACTCGACTTTAAAAAACAAGCATCAAAACAAACCCCAATTATTCAAGGGTTTTTAAACACCCATAAAGCAAGAACCGTAAGAGTAAGAATAAAAGGCAATAAAGCATACATAACTGTTAAAGGGCAATCTTCAAATGATGGATTAGCACGATTTGAATGGGAAAAGGAAATTAAAAAAACAGAAGCCCAAGCTCTGTTAAAAATTTGCGAACCAGGTGTGATAAACAAAACACGTTACGAGGTAAAATTAAATAATCATATTTTTGAAATTGATGAGTTTTATGGTGATAACAATGGGTTAATTATAGCCGAAATAGAGCTACAAAGCAAAACCGAAGTTTTTGAAAAACCCAATTGGCTAGGAGATGAAGTCACAGGAGATGTAAAATATTATAATTCACAACTAAGTAAACATCCGTATCAAAAATGGACTCTTTAAAAAAACCCAATTTTTATTGGTATATTCATAAATTATTTAATATTACTAACAAATCTATAATTTAACACAACGTGATAACTAATTTTGAAATAGACAAAACCCTAAAAATTTTAGGTGTTAAAAAAATTAATGAAGGTACCTCAACAGGCTCAACTAATTTTTCAAATGGTGACATTATTTCCTCCTATTCTCCGGTTGACGGAAAATTAATAGGCAAAATAAAAACCACTACCAAAGAAGACTATTTAAAAACAAGAGAAGCAGCCATAAGTGCTTTTAAAATATGGCGAACTATACCCGCACCAAAACGAGGCGAAATTGTAAGACAATTTGGAACTGTATTGCGAGAAAAAAAAGAAGCTTTAGGAAAACTAGTTTCCTATGAAATGGGAAAAAGTTATCAAGAAGGTTTAGGTGAAGTGCAAGAAATGATTGATATATGTGATTTTGCAGTTGGACTATCAAGGCAATTACACGGTTTTACTATGCATTCTGAAAGGTCGGGGCATAGAATGTATGAACAATACCATCCTTTGGGTATTGTTGGTATTATATCGGCATTCAACTTCCCTGTTGCGGTATGGTCATGGAATACAGCTTTGGCTTGGGTATGCGGTAATGTTTGTATCTGGAAACCAAGCGAAAAAACACCTCTTTGCGGTATTGCTTGCCAAAATATTGCTGCAAAAGTATTTAAAGACAACAACCTCCCCGAAGGCATTTCGTGTTTGGTTACCGGAAATTACAATGTTGGCGAAATGCTAACCAAAGACACTCAAATACCCTTAATTTCGGCAACTGGATCAACTCGAATGGGCAAAATTGTAGCTCAACAAGTTGCTGGTCGCTTAGGTAAAACCTTATTAGAATTAGGTGGTAACAACGCCATTATTGTAACACCAAATGCCGATATTAAAATGACTGTTATAGGTGCTGTTTTTGGCGCTGTTGGAACAGCAGGACAACGCTGCACTTCTACAAGAAGACTTATTATACACGAGCGTATTTATAACCAAGTCAAAAAAGCACTTGTTGATGCTTACAAACAATTACGCATTGGAAACCCCTTAGACCAAAATAATCATGTTGGTCCTTTAATTGATATAGATGCTGTAAAAATGTATCAAAATGCACTAAAAAAAGTAAAAGAAGAAGGTGGGCATATTGTAGTTGAAGGCGGGGTTTTGTCTGGCAAAGGCTATGAAAGTGGTTGCTACGTTAAACCCGCTATTGCCGAAGCAAAACCCAATTTTAAAATTGTTCAAGAAGAAACCTTTGCTCCCATTTTATATTTATTAAAATATACAGGAGACATTCAAGATGCTATTGCTATTCAAAACAATGTAGCACAAGGGTTAAGCTCGGCTATTATGACCAATAACTTAACCGAAGCCGAAAGCTTCCTGTCTGTTACCGGTTCAGATTGCGGTATTGCCAACGTTAATATTGGAACATCTGGAGCAGAAATTGGCGGAGCTTTTGGAGGAGAAAAAGAAACAGGAGGCGGACGTGAATCTGGCAGTGATGCCTGGAAAATATATATGCGCCGCCAAACCAATACTATAAATTATACAGCCGAACTGCCTTTAGCTCAAGGCATAACATTTAATTTGTAAAAGTACGTTTATTGATTTAGCTAGTCAAACTGGTTATTTATTTGGTATTGCTGTTATAACAAAAACAATGTGTCAAATTTATTTGTGAAAAAATATACCGCTATTTTGTAAACACCACGCTTGTTTGTTGCCTTTGGGTTTTAACTATACTTTATCTTTCTTAAAATTCTTAATGTTTCTTTATGTAAACTATATAATTCCTTATTAATGGCTTTTAAATATGGTTTTGCTTCTTGTAGTTTTTTAACAGCATCATGAAATAAATTGAGGTAACATATTAAATAGGTTGCCGGTAAATTTTTTAAATCTACTTCTTCGCTTTTAGTTAATGAAACGCCTTTTTTAAGTTTTTCTAAAATGGCATTACAGGCATTATAAACATGAAATAACTCTTTTTTATCATATTGTGGCGCTTCAAATAAGAGATTGGTTTCTATGTTATAACTGGCATTATTTTCAAATTTTATAATGGTTTCTTCAAGGGGATAATACTTATTAGAACCCTGAAGCCCAAGATTTACATATTCAATTATTTTAAAAGATTCGTTGTCAAAAAAAATAGAAACTTCATCTAAAGCAGAAAAAAACAACCTTACTTGTTCGTTTATCAATTCAATATCAACTCTTGAAAAGTAAGTGTTTTCTTTGACAGTCTTTTTTTGTCCTGCCCAACAAACTACAAAATACTCTTTAAAAACTTTGTATTGTGCGTTGTAATCTTGGCGTTTTTTCATAAAATCAAAAACCCCGTTTAAGGTGTGTTCAATATTGTTTTGTGCATTGTTTTCAATGGCTTCAACCATTTTTGAGTTAACATCTTTTATTTCAATATCAAACACTTTGGGCATACTCATACTACCATCTCTAAAAAATACAGAACCGCCATAATATTTCCATATGTTTTTTCTAAGTGATGTGATTTTATTAGTTGCTCTAATAGTTACCAAGCCTACCACTTTATCATCTGGTAAATGAGGGAACGGAATGTTTTCATATTGAACAATTGGCGGGTTTGTTAAATAGGCGTTAATTAGGTTTTGAATTTTGCTGTCATCAAAAAAGTCAACCCCTATAATATTATTGTCTTCATCTGAAACACCAACAACTATATATGAATTGTTTTTAGGATTACTATTTGAAAGGGCACAAATATGTTTTAAAAACTTAGCCTTTCCTTCTTTATAACTAATATCTATTTTACGCTTTTTGTCATAAAAACTATTCTCATCATTGTGAGCTAAAAGATGTTTAATAAGTAAGCGTTTATTTATCATTTATAATGTATCTGTTTTTTTAATATCCTTTATTTCTACTAAATAAAACCTTAGTACTTTTTTTTGAAGGTTATAAAAACAAATTATTGAATAACTCAAGGCTTAGAAATTTAAAGGTGTTTCTTTACTAATGTTGCACTGGCTTGAGCAGTTGGAAACACCAATAAATCGGCTATGTTTACATGAGGTGGTCTTGATATGGTAAAGTAAATAATTTCTGCAATGTCTTTTGCTTGAAGGGCTTCAAAGCCTTTATATACCGTATTTGCTTGAGCATCGCCTTTAAAACGCACTTGAGAAAATTCGGTTTCTACCATCCCCGGATTAATAACACCCACTTTAATACCATAGTTGTTTAAATCCAATCGCATACCTTCTGTAATAGCCAAAACGGCATGCTTGCTTGCACAATATACATTGCCTTTAAGGTAAACCTCTTTCCCTGCTGAAGAACCAATGTTAATTATATGACCCGATTTACGCTCTGTCATTTGCGGAATAATTGCTTTGCTAACATATAAAAGCCCTTTAACATTAATGTCTATCATAGCTTCCCAATCATCAAGATTGCCTTCATTAATAGGGTCAAGACCATGAGCATTACCAGCATTATTTATTAAAATATCTATTTGTTTAAATGCTTCTGGTAGTGATTCAATGGCACTAAAAGTGGCTTTTTTGTTGCTTACATCAAAATTTAAAATGTGTATATCGGCAAATCTTTCTAACGCTTTTTTTATAGTTTCTAGGCGTTCAAAACGTCTTCCACAAAGCACAAGGTTTATACCTTTTTTAGCAAACTCATAAGCGGTAGCTTCACCTATACCACTTGTTGCGCCAGTAATTAGAGCTGTTTTTGTGTTTTTATTCATTTTAAATATGAAAACGGTATTGTTTATTAATATCTTATTATGCGTTTTTAAAAATACATAATTCTATTTATAAAATGATACCGTATAAAAATTAAAAATTTTAAGATATACTTTCCATACCTTGTAATTTAGTTTGTATATCTATAGTTTGAGTTATTACTATATGATGTGTTTTTTATCTTAAATGTTATCATTTTTATAGATTGTGCACTACAAGTTGCGTAGTTTATAAAAAAGGTTGTGTAATAAAATTGTATTGTGATAAAAGATGTCTTATTTTAGCATACAATTTTTTAGAAAAACAATAACCATGAGTAGTGAAAAAGAAGCCAAGTTAAAAGCATTAAAACTAACGCTAGACAAACTAGATAAAGCCTACGGAAAAGGCACTGTAATGAAAATGAGTGATTCTGCCATAGTAGATGTAGATGCTATTCCATCTGGTTCTTTAGGATTAGATATAGCATTGGGTGTTGGCGGTTATCCTCGCGGAAGAGTAATAGAAATATATGGTCCAGAATCTTCTGGAAAAACCACTTTAACCCTACATGCTATTGCCGAAGCTCAAAAAGCAGGTGGTATAGCTGCATTTATTGATGCCGAGCATGCTTTTGATAGGTTTTACGCAGAAAAACTAGGTGTAGATATTGATAATTTAATTATTTCTCAAACCGACAATGGTGAGCAAGCTCTTGAAATTGCAGATAATTTAATTCGCTCTGGAGCTATTGATATTGTAGTAATAGATTCGGTTGCAGCTTTAACACCAAAAAGTGAAATAGAAGGCGAAATGGGCGATTCTAAAATGGGGTTACATGCCCGATTAATGTCTCAAGCTCTTAGAAAGTTAACAGCCTCAATTAGCAAAACCAATTGCACCGTGATTTTCATTAACCAATTACGCGAAAAAATTGGTGTTATGTTTGGAAACCCAGAGACAACAACAGGCGGTAATGCATTAAAATTTTATGCTTCAGTAAGGCTTGACATTCGCCGATCAACTCAAATAAAAGAAACCGACGGTAATGTAACTGGTAATAAAACAAGAGTTAAAGTAGTAAAAAACAAAGTGGCTCCACCTTTTAAAACAGCCGAATTTGATATTATGTATGGTGAAGGCGTTAGTAAGGTAGGCGAAGTTTTAGATTTGGCAGTTGAGCATGATATTATCAAAAAAAGTGGCTCGTGGTTTAGTTATGATGACACAAAATTAGGTCAAGGTCGTGATGCTGTTAAAGCTCTTATAAAAGATAATCCAGAATTAATGGATGAACTAGAGACCAAAGTTAAAGAAATTGTATCTGGTAAATAGGTTTTTGCCATTTACTAAAAGTAGGTTGTTTTATAAAACTATTTATTAAACAATTCTTTGATAAAAAGCTGTTTAAATTGCGTTTTTTATTGTCTTAAAAAGCACTTCTTATAAAGAATTTTACAAAATTCTGGTGTCTCATACGCAACCTTTAGGGTAAAAATGCATCTTGCTAATGCAAGTATTAACAAACCCTTTTTTGATTAGGTATAAAATGAGTCATAACAAGAGATTATACCTCCCAAAGTGAATTGGTGAGTTACATTTGCCCGATAAAAACGATAAAATTTATACAGATGAAAAAGCTTGCTGTGTTTTGTTTATTAGTATTATCATTTGCTTGTAACGTTGATGATGGCGTTAACTATAGCCTTGATCTTTTACCAGTTGAAAGCGTAGATATACCCGAAACATTTCAACTTGGTGAAACATACCCCATAACCATCTCCTATTTTAAACCCTCAACTTGTTATAGTTTTAAAGAGTTTTATTACACGAGAGAAAACAATGAACGCACCGTAGCGCCAATAACGTATGTTTTTGATAGAACTGATTGTACAACACTTGAAAATGTTTTAGCTGAAGCTACTTTTAACTTTATAGTAACAAGTAATGGCTCGTATATTTTTAAGTTTTGGCAAGGCGAAGACACTCAAGGCAATGCCCAATATTTAACTATTGAAGTACCCGTTATTGAGTAAAAAATTAGTATTAATTAACACATATTACATTTGAGTTTAAATCAACTCATAGAAAATTGTAAAAAACATGATACTAAAGCACAAAGCGATTTATATAAGCTTTTTTCAAGCAAACTATTCGCTGTATGCTTAAAGTATTCCAGAAGTTATGCAGAAGCCGAAGATAATTTACAAGATGCTTTTTTAACCATTTTTAAAAAAATTGAGCAATATAAAAACAAAGGCTCTTTTGAAGGTTGGCTAAAACGTATTACCACCAATACCGTTTTGCAACGCTACCGAAATAAAAAGGTTTTTAATATAGTTAATGAACATGCCATTGAAAATACTGAATTAGAAGTTGATGAAGATGATATATCAATTGATTATTTATTGCAAATTATTCAAGAATTACCCGACAGATACCGCTTGGTATTTAACCTATATGTACTAGATGGGTATTCTCATAAAGATATAGCCAGTATGCTAGACATTACTGTTGGAACATCAAAATCTAATTTAGCTAGAGCAAGACAAATTTTAAAAAATATTATTGAAAATTTTAAAACAAATCAACATTCACAATTATTATAATGAATGAAAAAAAACATATAGACCGACTCTTTCAAGAGAACTTTAAAGACTTTGAAGTTACGCCCAGAGACAACGTTTGGGAAGCAATTGAAGCATCGCTTAAAAAGAAAAAGAAAAAACAACGCATTATTCCTATCTGGTGGCGTTTTGCTGGCGTAGCCGCTTTACTTTTTCTGTTAGTAACTATTGGTTTTAACTATTTTACCATATCAAATGATAACAGTCCTAAAAATCAAGTTGTAGAAATAGAAAACGATGCTTCAAATGCTAATGAAACCCTTGAGAGTATTGAAGATGCTCATAAAACAGAACCCATTATTTCAAATAATGAGCATAAAGAAACTTTAAAAAATTCAAATAAAAACATAACCATTGACACTATTCAAAATAAGTTAAACAGTTTAAATAAATCTAGAATAGCTAAAACGCCTGCTTTAAAAAATAAACTTAAAAACCCATCAAATTCTAATCAGGCGAGGTATTTAAACCCAAAAACTGTAAATGAAACTCAACAAAATCAACCAAAAGAAGATGTTTTAATTACTAAGTTACACCATACAGATACTAAAACACCAACAACAACTAATAAAGACAATGCCAAAGCCCTTTTTGATAGTATTTCAAAGCAAAAAACGGCTATTAGCAATAATAACCCCTTAGAAACAGAAACTGCTAAAAAAGACCAAAAAGCATCTACCATAGAAGACGCTTTAGAAAAAAATAAAGACCTTATTGAAAAAGAGAAAGAGAAACAAAACAGGTGGAGCATTGTAGCAAATGCTGCGCCTGTTTATTTCAACACCTTAAAAGAAGGATCTTCGATAGACTCACAATTTAATAAAAACTCAAAAAGTGGTGATATAAGCATGAGCTATGGCATAAGAGCTAGTTATGCAATAAACAATAAATTTACTGTTAGGTCGGGTATTAATAAGGTTAATTTAGGCTACAACACCAATGACGTTATAATTTTTGAAACAATTGGGCTTAACCATAGGGTTCAATTACAAAATGTAAACTCAGCAAGTAATTCAAATTCTAATACACCAATTTCAATTATTAGTGCAGAAAGTTTAAATAATTTATCATCAAATGATTTTTCAAATTCTACATATTCTATTAATCAAGCCTTAGGCTATATAGAAATACCTTTAGAACTTCAATATAACCTATCTGATAAAAAATTAAAAATTAACCTCATTGGTGGATTTAGCTCTTTGTTTTTAAATGACAACGAAATCTATTCTGAATCTGCAAACGGTAACAGAACCTTTTTAGGAGAGGCAAATAACATAAACAAAACAAGTTATAGTGCTAATTTTGGTTTTGGTTTTAATTACCATATTTCTAAAAAAATAGACTTGAATTTAGAACCCATGTTCAAATATCAAATAAATACATTTAAAAACACTTCAGGTAATTTTACACCGTTTTTTATAGGTGTTTATACCGGATTTGCTATTAAGTTTTAGGTTTTTGGTTAGATCTGGACGTGTGT
>JALRJA010000046.1 GCA_023255235.1 Flaviramulus sp. | reverse complement strand
CTCATATAGCCACAAACGTACCTATTGAAGTTAACAACTTTGAAGCTATTAAACAACTGGTTATTGAGCAAGAAATAGACATGGTTGTTGTTGGACCAGAAGACCCACTGGTAAACGGTATTCATGATTTTTTCTTGAATGATGATTCTATTAAACACGTAGCAGTTATTGGTCCGCAAAAAATGGCAGCAACACTAGAAGGTAGTAAAGAATTTGCTAAAGCGTTTTTAACCCGACACAATATTCCAACGGCTGCTTATAAAAGTTTTACAAGAGAAACAGTTACTGATGGCTATGCCTTTTTAGAAAAGTTAACACCACCGTATGTTTTAAAAGCAGACGGGCTAGCAGCAGGTAAAGGGGTTGTTATTTTAAATGATTTACAAGAAGCACAAGCCGAATTAAAAAGTATGCTAGTTGATGCTAAATTTGGGCAAGCCAGTAAAAAAGTAGTTATTGAAGAATTTTTGGATGGTATTGAACTTAGTTGTTTTGTTTTAACCGATGGTAAAAACTATAAAATATTACCAACAGCCAAAGATTACAAACGTATTGGCGAAGGCGATACGGGTTTAAATACGGGCGGCATGGGTGCTATATCTCCAGTGCCTTTTGCAACCCAAGAATTTTTAAGTAAAATTGAAGAACGCATTGTAAAACCTACAATTAATGGCTTTAAAAAAGATAATTTACCCTATGTGGGTTTTGTATTTATAGGGCTTATTAAAGTAGGAGAAGACCCAAAAGTAATTGAATACAATGTGCGTATGGGAGACCCAGAAACAGAAGTGGTTTTACCACGTTTGAAAAATGATTTTGTTGAAATTCTTATAGCTATGGCAAATGGAACTCTTGATACAATAGATTTAGAGATAGATCAACAAGCAGCTACAACGGTTATGTTGGTATCTGGTGGGTATCCTGAGGCATACCAAAAAGGCAAAGAAATATTGGGTATTGAAACTATTAAAGACTCACTACTATTTCATGCAGGAGCTCAAATAGAAAATGGTAAAACGGTAACATCGGGAGGGCGTGTTATGGCTATTACCTCGTTTGGAGAAACATATCAAAGTGCTATAAAAAAATCGTATGAAAGTATTGACAAAATACATTTTGATACGATGTATTATCGTAAAGATATAGGGTTTGATTTATAGAAACGAATGAGATGATATACTTTTGTCTTCCTCATTGTTTGAGTCAAAAATTCTAAGTTGTATCATCCAATAAACCATAGCAACAAAACCTACTATCAAGAACAGCCAAGAAGCAACATTGGCAGCAAACCAGTTTTCTAATTCTAACGCTCTTAAAGCATCATAAGGAGCAAAGAGGGTTTCAACAAACAAATCTTCAATAGCGTAAAAGAAATCTTTCATGGGTTGTCATTTTATTATCTAACGGTTTTGTTAGTATATTTACCATGCAAAAATACAAAAACAGTTAATGATAGCAAGTTTTTTTAAAAAATCTGAACCAATAACGTTTATAGCCATTTTTTTAATTACGCTACTGGCATTTATTATATCTAAAATTCAGCTTAAAATGAATGCTATTACGGTTGGATTTATTGCTAAACAAATTTTGTATCTTTTCATTATTTACGCTACAATTTTTCTTTTAAATTTTATAGTAATTAAAAACAGCTTAACCAAAAAAAGTAATTTTGAGATGTTATTCTTTAGCCTGTTTTTACTAATGGTTACTCAATCATTAAGTCAACCAAATGTGATTTTATCAAATTTTTTTGTGCTATTAGGTTTTAGACGAATTATGAGTTTATCAACACAAAAAAACAGTCAAAAGAAACTTTTTGATGCCGCCTTTTGGATAACTATAGCGTCATTGTTTTATTTTTGGGCCATTTTATTTATGGCTTTAATAGTGGCTGCTCTAATATTTAATAATAGTAGTTTTAAAAATTGGATTATTCCGTTTTTTGGCTTTTTTACAGTTATTATACTTTGTGTAACAGGTTCTATAATTTTTTACGACAGTTTTTTTGAGTTCTTAAACACATCAATTGAAAGAAGTTATGATTTTAGTATTTATAACGCTGTAAAATACATAATAGCTATTACATTACTTTTATCTTTTGGGGTTTGGTCTTCTTTTTTGTATTTAAATAGCATTAAAAAGAAAAAAAAAGCTATTAAGGCGTCGTTTAAAATTATTGTTATTGCTTTAATAATTTCCTTTTTAATTATACTTCAAGCTCCTGTAAAAAATGGTAGTGAGTTTTTATTTTTATTTGCTCCTTTAGCGATGATAACAACTAGTTATATTCAAACCATTAACGACAAATGGTTTAAAGATGTTTTTTTTGTAATCTTAGTAGGCGTTCCGTTTTTTCTTTTAATGATGTAACTTGCTGCCATAAGCCAAATCGCCGGCATCTCCTAAACCAGGAATAATATATCCTTTTTCGTTAAGTGTTTCATCAATAGCTGCTATCCATAAATGGGTATTATTAGGCACGTTTTTGTCAACAAATGCTACACCGTCTTTAGCTCCAATAACACTAATTAGGTGAATTTCTTTTGGTGTTCCAAATGGCTTTAAAGCCTCTAAAGCAGCTACTATAGACTGCCCGGTTGCTAACATAGGGTCTGCCAAAACTAAGGTTTTGTTTTCTAAACTTGGGGAAGCCAAATAATCAACAACAATATCAAAATTTTCAGGATTATTTTTGTGCTTCCGATAGGCTGATATAAAAGCATTTTCAGCAGCATCAAAGTAATTTATCAAACCATTATGTAACGGTATTCCTGCTCTTAATATAGTGCATAAAACCATATTGTTTAAAGGTAGGTTAATACGGCTTGTTCCTAATGGTCCTTTTATGTTTTTGGGTTTGTAGTTTAAAAATTTACTCATTTCATAAGCTAAAACTTCACCTATACGCTCAATATTACGCCTAAAACGCATTTGATCTTTTTGTATTACTACGTTTCGTATTTCAGAAATAAAAGTATTTAAAACAGAATTTTGTTCTGATATGTTGTGTACTTGCATAACATAAAGTTTAAGATAAAAAGGTAAAGTTAATTAAATTAGTTAGTTATCTATTAAGCAAAAACCTTGAAAAGCAAAACACTATTTATAACTTTTGTGAAGTTCTTATATTATTTGTGTAATTTTGCATTTATAAATTTTGTATGACATGTTTACAAGTAAAGCCAATAAAATTTTTATAGAAGTTATTGAAAAATATCACCTTATTAACACAGTTGATCAACCTTTTAAAAACCCCTATACCGAGCAAGATTTAATAGAGCATTTATTATACAGAAAATGTTGGATAGATACCGTGCAATGGCATTATGAAGATATTATACGCGACCCACAAATAGACCCTGTTTCGGCATTAAAACTCAAGCGACAAATAGACGCATCAAACCAAGACAGAACAGATATGGTAGAGTATATTGATAGTTATTTTCTTGAAAAATATAAAGAAACAACCCCTAAAAACAACGCTACTATAAACACAGAAAGTCCGGCATGGGGAGTAGATAGATTATCAATT
>JALRJA010000437.1 GCA_023255235.1 Flaviramulus sp. | reverse complement strand
AGCCAACGTTGAGTCCTGTTACAAGTAGGCCTACTCTAGAAGGTGAAACTAATCCTCCAACTTCGAGACCTACGGCTGTTCCTACAACTTCAGTTCCAAGTAATGTGCCAAGTAGTAGCCCCACTGTTCCAACAAGTAGTCCTTCTTCTAGTCCTACTAATCCAACGCAGTATCCTACAAGCATGCCATCGCACCCAACGATATTTCCAACAGGAAGACCGACAGCATCACCAACAACACTTCGTCCCACAAGCACCCCCAGTGCACAGCCAAGCTCAAGACCGACAATAAGAACAAACGCGCCTACACCACAACCATCATTTAGACCTACATTTGCACCAACTGAACTTGAAATTGGTGACTGTCTTACATTTATGGATTGTCCTGTATGGTTTTCATGTGAAAATAATAAGGTTGAAACCTTAAAAACCTTTAAAAAGAGAAACAAAACCTCAGCTTTGTTTGATAAAATTGCACAGGCTAATATAAACTATAACTACTATTCAAATAAAGAAGTTTACCCCTTTATTCATTACGGAAAAAATAAAGCAGCCATTTTAAAATCAGTTCCAAATGACTTTTATAATTATAGAAAAGACATTAACTATAGTGACACTTTTTTTTCTCAAATTCATAATTACAATACTTTTTTAAGACATAATTTAAGTAATATATCTTTAAACACTCACGATAGTCATTGCTCGTGTGATAATTTTGATAGAGTGTCTCTTTGCTACAATTTAGATAGGTTACACCTTATTGATAGTTTGGTTACCAATACAACATTAAAAAATGAGTTATTACATTATTTTACTTTTATGTATTTATCAAAAAATGTAAATGCAAAAAACAATGAAGCTATCTTAAAATCGTATCTACAAAAAAGTGAAAATGAGGAAGATAAACAAATGCTTTCTCTTTATACAAAGTCTTTAAACAATCTTAAAGTAGGCAGCAAATTACCAGAAATCATTTTGCTTAATAATGCTGGAAAAGAAGTTGCTATCAATACTTTAATAAGAGGTAGTGCCACTGTAATAAATTTTTGGTCTTATACTTATTATAACCACTTTAAAGATAGTCATAAAAAATTAGGTGAATTAAAAGAAAAGTATCCAGAAACTAATTTTATTTCAATAAATATTAATAGCGACAACTTTGTGGAATCTAATAAAATGTTAGCTAGTCATGATTTTGATTTGAAACAAGAATATTTATTTAAAAACCCTAAAGAGAGTAACGAAATATTGGCTACTTACCCCATGACAAAAACCATTATTCTTGACAAAAACAAAAAGATTGTTAATAGTAATGCTAATATATTTTCTATTCAATTTGAAGAACAACTACTAGGTGCTCTAAATAAATAACCCCGTATTTTTTAAGCTTAAACTAGTTAGCAAAAATGATTTTTTTAGCAATAAAAAATTATAATTTGTAGTGTTTCATAAGTAGTCTTTCATAGACTGTATCTGGTAATATTTGTTTTAAAACAACAGAAAATTTTTGCATAAACGCACCTACTTTATAATGCCCTTTTGGGTTTTTGGTGTTTATAATTTTATAAACTTTCTTAGCTACCATGTTAGGATTCCCTCCATTTTTAACATGGGTGTTCATTAACTCTAAGGTTTTTCCGTAAGGTATTTTGTATGGCGAACTGTCATGCAAAGGTGCATGATAACGACCTGCTGCAATATTGGTTGCAAAATCACCAGGAGCTAGATTAGTTACAGAAATATTAAAACTTTTTAATTCTATCCTGTAAGCTTCTGTTAAAAGCTCTAAAGCACCTTTACTGGCACTATAAATGCCTCTGTAAGGCAATCCCATATAACCAGCTATAGACGTAATATTAATAATTAAACCAAATTGTTGTTTACGCATTTGTGGCAATACAGCTTTAATAACATTAATTGGTCCAAAAAAATTGGTTTCGAAATTATTTTTAATTTCAATTTCTGGTATTTCTTCAATTGGTCCGGTAATACCAGCACCAGCGTTATTAATTAAAATATCTAATCTGCTTTCGTTTGAAATAATTTTTTCAACAGCCTGCAAAATAGTTTCAACCTTATTAACATCTAAAGCTAAAATAGGAAAACGGCTGTCTTTGTAGTTATTGGGATTTCGGCTTGTGCCATAAACTGTAAACCCTTTATTGGTTAAAAACTCACCAATAGATTTACCTATTCCAGACGAACCGCCAGTTATTAAAACAACTTTATTCATTATACTTTTTTTGGAGTTTAAATATAGGCATATTTAGGAAACTAAAAGGCACAAAAAAAGGCAAGCTACCTACATCACACCGCTACGACCATCTACCTTTGCTTCGTTCCCGACCTGGAGGATTCAACAGGAGCTGGTTGTGTAGGACTTGCCTTATGCAAAGATACAACCTTTTAAAATTTTTACAATGTTTTTTTTACTCATAATAAATAAATATCTTGCTGTAAATTTAAAATCTAAAATGAGTACATTCAACTACCTAACAATCATTTTTTTAAGTACCCTATTTTTATCTTGTGGTTCTAATTCTGGAAATAAAAAAAGTGTGTTTTCAATAATTACCAATGCCGAAAAAGGCAATATTTCTAATGATAAAACCTTAAAACTATCTATTGAAAACAAAAAAAAACATACTATAGACTCGGTTTTATATTATCTAAACAACAATAAAATTGAAAACAGTTTAGTTTTAGAAAATGTTAAATTAGGAAAACAAACTATTGAAGCTGTGGTATATTTTAACAATCAAAAAAACATAATAAATACAAGCATAACTATTTTAAACAGCAACTTACCCGTAGTTTACACCTATAATGTTATTAATGAATACCCACATGATATTACTTCTTATACGCAAGGTATTGAGTTTTTAAACGATACCATTTATGAAAGTACTGGTCAATATAAAGAATCTAAATTGCGGAAAATAGATTATAAAACTGGTAACATTATAAAAAGCATCAATTTGGCCGACGACTATTTTGGAGAAGGTTTAACCATTTTAAACAATAAAGTGTATCAACTAACCTGGAAAGAAGATAAAGGGTTTGTGTATGATGTAAATACTTTTGAAAAATTAAGTAGTTTTAAATATGGTAATAGCAAAGAAGGTTGGGGCTTATGTAATAACAACAATATAATTTACAAAAGTGATGGAACTGAAAAAATATGGCTTTTAAACCCCGATACGTTAGTTGAAGAAGAGTTTATTCAGGTTTACACAAATAAAGGAAAAATTGTTGGCATTAATGAAATGGAATGGATTGGTGGCTATATTTATGCCAACCGTTATCAAAAAGATGGTGTAGCCATTATTAACCCAAAAAACGGTGCTGTTGTTGGTGTTATAGATTTTTCGCCACTTAAAAAACTGGTAACACAACACGCTGGTTTAGATGTGCTAAATGGCATAGCCTACAACCCAAAAACAAAAACTATTTTTGTTACCGGAAAACGCTGGGATAAGTTATTTGAGATTGAAATTATCTCAAAGTAAATAACGGTGTGTAAACTTTGGGTTAAAAACGCTAAAGTTTACACACGTCGTTTAGTACTGTTATTTTGCTGGAGTGTTAAGTTTTGAACTCATTTCCAAAGAAATGGCAGAACGTTCAAACTTTAATTTTCCAGCCATAGTTTCAATAACACAGCTGTTATCTTTATCATTTAAGTCGGCTATTTTACCGTGCAAACCGCTTTTGGTTACTACTTTATCGCCTCGTTTTAGTTCTGCAATAAATTTCTTTTCTTTTTTTGCACGTTTCATTTGTGGTGCAATCATAAAGAAATACACTACTACAAACATTAATATAAAAGGTAATAAACTACCTATTCCACCTTCTCCCATTAGTTATTTATTTGTGAGTTAATCATTGTTGTTTTGTTGGCGTTTGGTTTAACAAATGCCGAAATTTTAACAACCTCTGTACCTTTTTCAGTATTGGCAGTAACTGTTACTGTTTTACTTACTTTATTGGTTCCAGATCCGTTAAATTTAACTGTAAAGTGTCCTTCCTCTCCTGGTTCTAAAGGTTTTCTACTCCAATCTTGAGGTACTGTACATCCACAAGAACTTTTAATATCGGTAATTACCAAAGGTGCATCGCCTGTGTTTTTGTATTTAAAAACTGTTTCTACAGAAGAGTTTGCTTGAATCTCACCAAAATCGTGTTCAGTTTTATCAAATTCTATTTTTGGAAATTTTGATGCACTAGCATCACGCAAAGCAGCTTCTGCTAATTTGTTTTCTTCTATTTTTTTGGCTGCATTTTCTTTACATGACAACAAGGTGATTACGCTAATTACGCTAAAAATTAATACGATTTTTTTCATGATATTTATTTTAAATTATTTAGGGTTTGTAAAAATAGTAATTATTTAATCTATTAAAAATTTTTGTTGCTTTCTTAACAGAAATTTGTTATACTTTTGGTTAGCATTTCTATTAATTTACGCTTCAATTTCTGCACTAAACAACGCTGCAAAATATACTATTGCAAACCTCTACCCTCTTTTTTTAATGTGCCAGATGCCTCATATTCTTTGACCAATTTATCTAAAATACCGTTAATAAAGATGCTACTTTTAGGTGTAGAATATTCTTTTGAAATTTCTAAATACTCATTAATAGTAACTTTTACAGGTATAGAATGAAAGTTGTTAAACTCACATATAGCCATTTGTAGCAATACATAATCTACATTAGCAATACGCTCTGAATCCCAATTTTGAGTTTTTTGCTCAATTTCATCATTTATGGCTGCTTTATTTAGCAGGGTTTTTTTAAATAAATCTATAGCAAATTGTTTATCGTCAATATCTTTATAGAGATCGGGAGTAAAAAAACTATCTGAAGAGGTCTCTTTAGCTTTTCTTAATAATTTTAAAATTGTGGTATTTACGGTAGGTAAATCGTCTAACCATGTTAAATTTTTATCTTCTAAATACTCGTAAAGCTTATCGTTTGGTGCAATAATTTCTTTGTAAATTTCAATAATAAAGGCTTTATCTTCATTAAAATTAGACACTCTAGTTCTCATGTAGTCTTTATATATACTACTAGATGTTATGGCTTTAAATATGATCTCTACATATTCGTTATCTAAAACCCAATTAGTAATTTGATGCTTTTTAAACTTGTTTTTTAGCTGTATATTTTCAGTTATAAGTTTTAATAGCTGATTATCTACAAACTTCCGATTTGGGTTTTTATCTTCTTTTGTTGCTAAGTGTTTGTTTTGTTTCTTATGTAAATTGGTTTCGGCTCGTTTTTGAACTTCAATCAATAAAGACAACAATAATAAATACAAGTTATACATATTATCTATACTAGATAGCAAAAATTTTTGATCGTTACTAAAATCATCACTCTCACTTCCTTTAAAAGCATACAGGGTTTGCATTACTTTAACACGAATATGTCTTCTATTTAACATCATTACAAAGAACTTAAAAATTTATAAAAAGGAACATTTCACATGCTTAATTATGCTGCAAAAATATAATTATATTTAAATAAACTACATGATTTTTTTATTTTAATTACAAGCTGTTTTTTTGTCGTTATTTAACAACTTGTTTTTAAGGGAGTGAGGCATTTAATTATCATTAATACCCTATATTTGCGTTTCTATTTTTACTCGCTACATGAAAGAATTGCAACATTTAAACAAGTATTTTATAAAATATAAAACGCAACTTATAGTGGGTATTTTTATCACCATAGTTGCTAGGTTGTTTTTACTTTATACGCCACGCTATGTAAAACAAATTTTTGTTGTAATTGAGAATTTTTCAAAAAATAATATATCCAAAACGGTATTCAACACACAACTCACCGAAGCTATTTTATATATAATAGGTGCTGCTTTAATTGGTGCTATTCTTACTTTTTTTATGCGGCAGTATATTATAAATGTTTCTAGATATATAGAATTTGATTT
>JALRJA010000429.1 GCA_023255235.1 Flaviramulus sp. | reverse complement strand
CTTGGTAGTGGGATTAAAGAATTTAAAGACGCTAGCAAAGAAGACGACAAAAAGGACGATAAAAAAAAATAAACACTGTTTTTTAAAAAAACTGCCTGAAAAACATACCTTTTTCAGGCAGTTTTTTTTACTCTTAGGTTTAACTCTAATATATTTTAACCGATTTAATAATAGCCTCAAGCTCTAACATATAATTTCTTTTTTCTGCAGAAGGTGCAAAAGTAAAGCCTTCAATAACTACCCAACGGTTGTTTGTTTTATCTTCAATAGCGTAGCTTATAAATGGTCCGCCCATAAATGCGTTTTTAACATCCCAAATGCCTTTGGTTTCTAAAGCTAGCTTACTATCTAAAACTACTTGGTTATGAAAAGGTGTGTAGGCATTTTCAGTAACCAAATATGAACCTTCAACAGGTCCTTCAATATATTGTTTTCCAATTGAATCTCTAATCTTTATAATTTGACTTACTGTACTATCGTTTTTAATAATAGCATCACTGGGTAATTCATAAATTAATACATTATTGGTGCCTGTTGTGATATCTTTTCTAATCCATAAAAAATTATCTGATTCTTTTGCTATTCTATAAATTGACGAAAACTCTAGCGTTAAGCCTAGCTTTTCTTTTATAACGCTAAACTTATGAGGCGATTTTGCCATTTGCCTTAACCTTTCGGCAAGCTCTAAGTTTCTAAATGTTTCTACAATTTTTAATTGGTTTTGGGTAATAGTATTAATAATCTCTTGTTTGGTTTTTCCTGAAACTACAATAACTTTTTGCGGTTTTGCATACACATTTTCTTTTATAACTAAACCAGCTTCCTTATGAGGTTCAATTTTTAAAACCGTTCTGTTTTTGGTAACAAAGCCAGAAAACACCGATGGTGGTATTTGGCTTATAGTAAATGTGGGTTCATCTTGAGGTAAACCATAAATTGGTTTTGCTAAAGCGTTTCTTATTGCCTCTCCAATGCTACCTTCCCATAAATCATTATCTACTACTACAGACACATTGTTTATAGCTCCTGAAGCATCTGCAATATATGGCTGATTCTTGTTTTTACTATCTCCACAAGACACCACAAGACATAATGTTAATGCCAAAATAAGACTGTTTCGTATCATGTTTTTAGGTTTTTATATATTATCCTTTTGATATTTTTAATTTCATGCCTGGTTTTAATTTAGTACCACTAATACCGTTCCAATCTTTAATATTTTGAATAGAAACTCCTTTAAATTTTTGAGATATGCTCCAAAGTGAATCGCCATTTTGTACAACATAGGTTGTAATATCGCCAGAAATAGGCTTTGTTTTTGTTGTTTTTGATGCTTGAGTTAATGCTGATGCGTATGGTTTTTTGGGGTAAATTACTAATCGTTGTCCTATTTTTAAATGGTTGTTTCGCAAGCCATTCCATTTTTTTATGTTATTAACTCTCACGCCATAAATTTCAGATATTTTTCCTAAATAATCGCCCGACTTTACTCTGTAGGTTACTTGATCATCACTGTTTAAAAGCTGCGGTAAGGGTTTTTCACGTTTATTAAATTCGTCTTTTGCATAAGCATAAATGTCATCTTCGTTATTTACAAAAGTTCCTATAGCACTTTTTGGTAATCGTAATGTATAATTTTTGCCCTCTATGTATGGAATAATGTCTAATTTGTATGATGGGTTTAAAAACTGAAGCCCTTCTAATGGTATTTTTGTTGCTTCTGAAACATGTTGTAAACTTATCATTTGTTTTACTCGTATGGTATCTGTTTCAAAATGGGCAAATTCTGGTTTTATTTTTTTGAAACCATGTTCTTCTGCATACTCAAAAATGTACATAGTTGCTAAAAATGCCGGTAAATAACCTGCTGTTTCTCTTGGTAAATTATGCCTAATATTCCAATAGTTTTGATAGCCACCTGAACGGCGAATAGCCTTTGTAACATTACCCGGACCAGAATTATAGGCTGCCAATGCCAAATCCCAATCTTTAAAAATATCATATAGTTTTGCCAGGTATTTTGATGCTGCAACCGTTGCTTTTATTGGGTCGCTACGCTCATCTACATAACTACTTACGTCTAGCCCATACATTTTTCCTGTGCTAAACATAAATTGCCATAAACCTGTAGCACCAACTCTAGATTTTGCTCGTGGTTTTAATGCCGATTCTACTATAGCTAAATATTTTATTTCTAACGGAATATTTTGATTGTCTAATTCACGCTCAAACATAGGAAAATAAAAGGCACTTATAGTCATTAACTTTTGAATAGCGTTGCGTCTGTTTTTTAAATAGGATTTTATTATGTTTTCTAATGATGGATTGTAGGCAATATTAAACGGTGTTTTGGCATCTAGTTTTATTAACCTTGCTTTAAGGGTGTCTGTGTTTAATTCTGGGTACGTAACAGCATCTAGGTTTTCACTGGTATGATGGGTGTTAAAAGAGGTGTTGCTATAAAGTTCTTCAAGCCACTTTTTATCTAGTTCTGCGGCTATTGTATTATCTTCAAGTTGTTTAATAGAAATGCTGTCTGTTTTGGTTTGAGCAATTACAAGCGTGTTTTTAGCTAAACTGTCTTTAACTTGTGGTTGTTTTAATTCTTGAGTTTGTGAAATACAAAGGTTAAAACTCACCAAAAACAGGAATGCAAAAAGTTTAAAAGCCATAAAATCTGTTCCTAAATTTATTGAATGATATTATGGCTAAAATCGTATTTTTTTTGCTAATTTGAAAACTAAATTAGGTGTTATTCTAAAATAGCGGCAATTCCGGGTAAGGTTTTGCCTTCTAAACTCTCTAACATAGCACCTCCGCCAGTACTTACATAACTAACCTTATCTTGAAACCCAAACTGTTTTACGGCTGCTACAGAGTCGCCACCGCCAACCAATGAAAAGGCACCGTTTTTGGTAGCTTCTGCAATAGCGTTTCCTAGCTCAATGGTTCCTTGGGCAAAACGCTCCATTTCAAAAACACCTAAAGGACCGTTCCAAAGTATGGTTTTGCTTTGCATAACAACCTCACGAAATTGTGCTATTGATTTTGGTCCTGCATCAACACCTTCCCAACCATCTGGTATGGCGTTTATTGCAACGGTTTGTGTATTGGCATCATTACTAAACGCATCTGCAGCAATGGTATCTATAGGAATGTGAACTTGCACACCTTTGTCTTTAGCTTGTTTTAAAATAGCTAAGGCTAAATCTATTTTATCGTCTTCACAAATGGAATTTCCAATTTTTCCGCCTTGTGCTTTTACAAAGGTAAATGCCATACCACCACCAATAATTAAATGGTTTACTTTGTCTAAAATATTTTCAATAATGGTTATTTTTGAAGATACTTTTGCACCTCCAAGTATAGCTAAAACAGGTTTTTCTCCTGTTTCCATAACTTTTTTAATGCTCTCTATTTCTTTTGCTAAAAGGTTTCCGAAGGCTTTGTTTTCTTCAAAAAATTTGGCTACAATAGTGGTAGATGCGTGTGCTCTGTGTGCTGTTCCAAAAGCATCGTTTATGTAAATATCGCCCAATTTTGAGAGTTGTTTTGCAAAAATTTCATCACCGGCTTCTTCTTCTTGATGAAATCGTAAGTTTTCTAATAATAAAATTTGTCCTGGTTGTAAATTGGCTGCGGCTTGTTGTGCTTTTTCTCCA
This sequence comes from Flaviramulus sp., assembly GCA_023255235.1. Lineage (GTDB taxonomy): Bacteria > Bacteroidota > Bacteroidia > Flavobacteriales > Flavobacteriaceae > JALRJA01. Next base: position 872 of record JALRJA010000429.1, on the reverse strand, counting down.
ACGCATTGGTTAACAAAAATAACACCAACACCTAAAATATCTTCAACAGTACTAACAATATGCTTTAATGAAAATTGGTCTTGAATGCCTTTTGGACGACCTAAATGGGACATTAAAATACAGCTTCCGCCGTCTTCTAAAATTTTAATAATGCTTGGTTTTGCAGATACTATTCTGGTGGTGTCTGTTACTTCAAAACGGTCGTTTAAGGGCACGTTAAAATCAACTCTTATTAATGCTTTTTTATTTTTGAAATTAAAATCGTTTAGCGTTTTCATTTATTTTTTGTCTTTTTTGTTTTTGTATTTAAGTTACAAATGTAACTAATTAAAAAGAGCAAAAGAATGTGTTTTTTAACGAAAACGATATCGTTTAAAAATTTTGTTGTTTTTTGTTTTTTCCTTTTTGCGTTAGCGATTGAAGCGGCATCCTTTTTAAAATTGTTTGGTGGTTTATTTAATTAAAACATAGAACAAGAGAGTTAAAAGAGTTGGAACAACTTGGCATTGTATCGCCTACATGGTTACGAAATATAAGAATTTTTGAAGCTTTTCACACTTTGCTTGGAAACTTATGTGTGTACTGTAAGTATGAACTCATTGCAGAGGGCGAGGGTATCAGTTCCGACCGTGTAAAACATATTGTTTTGAAAATGGGAAAAGATTAAAGTTTCAATTCTCTTTCAAACTTTAGTTCTTCTTTAGATTTAACCTTTTCAATAGGTAAGTCGCCCCCAGTTTTATCGAGCCAATCCAAATAATTTTCGTAGGCTTTATCGTTGGCACGGCGTATAAGGTGTGAGTGAATATAAGGGTTCTCTACTAAGTTGTTTTTTTTGTTTGGCAACATCCAATTAACAAACCTAACCCAAG
>JALRJA010000392.1 GCA_023255235.1 Flaviramulus sp. | reverse complement strand
CAAGCCTTCAAAAGTGGCAAGAATATCGGCCTGAGTAACAAAAGACATTTCGCAGTCAATTTGAGTAAACTCGGGCTGTCGGTCGGCACGCAAATCTTCATCTCTAAAACACTTTACAATTTGAAAGTATTTATCCATTCCGCCAACCATAAGCAATTGCTTAAAAGTTTGAGGTGATTGTGGTAGTGCGTAAAACTGCCCTTGGTTCATTCTTGAAGGCACTACAAAATCTCGAGCACCTTCTGGAGTTGATTTAATTAAATAGGGAGTTTCTACTTCAATAAACCCTTCTTTAGAGAGATAGTTTCTAACTTCTTGGGTTACTTTATGCCTAAAAATTAAACTGTTTTTTACAGGGTTTCTTCTAATATCTAAATAGCGATATTTCATTCTAATATCTTCACCACCATCAGTTTTATCTTCTATAGTAAAAGGAGGTAGCAAAGCGGGGTTTAAAACCGTTAGTTTGGTAACTAATATTTCAATTTCACCAGTAGGAATATGAGGGTTTTTTGAAGCTCTTTCTATTACCGTTCCTGTTATTTGAATTACAAATTCACGCCCTAAATTTTGAGCTTGCTCTATAAGGCTTTTTGAAGTTCTTTCTTGGTCAAAAACCAATTGTGTAATACCGTAACGGTCTCTTAAATCTACCCAAACAATAAAGCCTTTATCTCTAGATTTTTGAACCCAGCCAGCTAGGGTAACTTGTGTATTTATGTGTGATGCTGTTAGCTCACCACAGGTGTGACTTCTATACATAGAAAAAAATTGAAAGCACAAATTTACACAAGATAAATGACTATAAAAACGAAAAAGGCGTTTTATAACAGTAATTTCAATATACCTTCGTTTTTAGTTATACTAAACCACTTCTTTGTTAGCTAGGTTTAAGTATGACGCAACTCGATCTTTATATAACCACATTTTAAATTTTGTTACTAAATAAAATAGAATAGGCACTACAATAAGAGTTAAAAAGGTTGCTACCAGTAAACCGTAAATAACGGTCCATGCCAAAGGTCCCCAGAAAATAACATTATCACCACCCACGTAAATATGGGGGTTAAATTCACTAAACAAGGTAAAGAAATTTATATTTAAGCCTGTTGCTAATGGAATTAACCCTAAAATGGTTGTAATTGCAGTTAATAAAACAGGGCGTAAACGGGCTTTACCTCCTGTTATTATAGCATCTTGTAGTGCATTGGTTTCAATATATTGGTCGTTTTCTAAGTGCTGTTCAGCTTTTTTTCTATCTATTAAAAGTTGGGTATAATCTAAAAGAACAACACCGTTGTTAACTACAATTCCGGCTAGTGAAATGATGCCCATCATAGTCATCATAATAACAAATGAAGCACCTGTAATAATCAAACCACCAAAAACACCAATTAAACTCAAGAAAATAGCCAACATGATAATGCCCGGTTTTGAAACAGAATTAAATTGAAAAATTAAAATAAAGAAAATAAGTCCTAAACCTGTAAAAAAAGCACCCATTAAAAAAGCCATTTGTTTTTTTTGTTCTTCAATCTGCCCAGTATAATCTGTTTTAATATGGTTAGGCATTTCAGTAAAAGTATCCATTTCATTCTGAATTTTAGATACAATAGCACCGGCATCTGTAAAACCTGGTGCTAATGCAGAATACAAGGTTACTACTCGTTTAACATCTCTGTGTTTTATGGCACTAAAGCCAGAGGTGTTATGTTGTTTGGCAACTGCAGAAATAGGGATTTCTTTTATTTGCCCAGAAGCCATATCTCTAAAGGTTATTTTTTGATTAAAAATAGCACTGGTATTATATCGGTTCTCTTCATTAAACCGTACATAAATATCATAATCTTCACCATTGTTTTTATAAATTCCTGCTTTGGCACCAAAAATAGCATGGCGTAATTGTTGACCAACTTGACCAGAAGTTACCCCAAGCTCTCCCGCTTTTTTTCTATCAACTTGAACTTGCATAGTGGGTTTTGATTTGTTGACATCAATTTTTAATTCATCAATACCCTCAATATTTTTAGAGTTTATATAATCGCGCATTTTTTCGGCAGTAGTAATTAATTCAGAATAATTATCACCTTCTAATTCTATATTAATAGGGTATCCTACTGGCGGACCAACAGCATCTTTTTCTACAGAAATGGCTACTCCCGGATAGATGTCTTTTAATGCCAGTTGTACTTTTTTAAGAAGCTCATTACTGTCCATACCTTTTCTAAATTTATACTCACGCATGGTAGCAGTAATTTTACCACGATGTGGCATCTCGGCAGCAGAACCGCCATCAGTTTGTGGGTTTCCAGCACCTTCACCCACTTGAGAAACGGCACTTTCAGTTAAAAAATTAAATGAACCATCAATATAAGCCGCATCATTTATAATTTTATAAACACGCGTTTCTATATCTTTTGTAATGGCATTGGTTTTTTTAATATCGGTACCTTCTGGGTATTCTATATAAACAATAATTTGGTTAGGCGTGTTATCTGGAAAAAACTCAACTTTTGTGCGTTGCTTATCAACAGATGCACCAAAACCCATAAATGCTACAATGAGCAAAAGAAACGTGCCTATTACAATAAACAGTGGTTTTTTTCCGCTTAAAGCGGAACGAAGCGTGTTTTCATAAGCATTTTCTAAACGAGGTAGGGTTTTATTTTGAAAGTTATTTGCCCATTTTCTAAGGAATAATCTATATATCCAAAGCATACCAACAGATACTATCATTAAAGTTCCTAAGCCTTTATAGCTACCGCCAAACACAAAAATTAAAATACCAATAACTCCAAAGATGACTGACATTCTAATAATTTGTTTTAGAGGCATATTTTTATCTTCTAGTGTCATAAATTGAGATACCATAACCGAATTGAAAAAAATGGCAACAAATAAAGACGAGCCTAAAACAACGCCTAAAGTTTTAGGGAAATAAATCATAAATTGCCCCATAACACCTGGCCATAAGCCTAATGGGACAAAGGCAGCAACTGTGGTAGCTGTTGAAATAATA
>JALRJA010000122.1 GCA_023255235.1 Flaviramulus sp. | reverse complement strand
TTAGGATTGCCAAGGAAGCTTAGGGAAATATGTTTTATTCTTCTGCTCTTCTTCAATTTTAGTTTGGATTTCTTTAAAACTTTCTCGCATACCTTCTTCAAACCAATGATGACCAGAAAAAGTAGGACTCATTTTACAAATTATTACTTTAGGTTTTGATGGCAAGTTTTTGTAAACAGCAATCATATCTAAATAATCGTTTACAAATTCGGCTTTATATTTTGGCCAGTTATTATTGCCTTGATCATTCAAACCCAAGTGTATAACTACTATATTGGGTAAAAACTCTTGTGATTTTGTAAATACGGTTTTATCCCAGTACGGTTTATGCCCATTTTTTAACATGGTAGCTCCAGAATAGCCAAAGTTTTCAACTATATAATTTGATCCTAATAAGTTTTGAAGTTGGTTTGGATAACAGTTTTCTTCTCGATTTTCTATACCATAGCCATAAGTAACACTATCACCAACGCAAGCTATTTTTATAGTTTGGCAATAACTAACAAATACAAAACACAACATGAATAGTATTGCTAAATTGCTATTTTTTGAATTCATTATGATGCTGTTATTATAGAAAACTATACCCTTTATCTTACTTTTTTATTGGTTTTTTATATACATCTTTACCGTTTGTTAACCATTTTAAAGAAAAACTAACAAAAGGGTTTTTAGTGTGTTCATCTTGTTCAAAAAACAATCCAATATCACCATTTTCAAGTATTGTTAATGATGAATATGCTGAAGATCCTTGATAAATATTTTTGCCTTCTGTCCATGTTTTACCTTCATCATAACTAATTCTAACGGTCATATTGACGCGTCCTTTTTCAGATTTAGCATTAGAAAAAAGAAGTCTGTTTTTTTTGTAACCATCTTCTAAGCTGGTATATCTAATAATACTTGCGTTACAACCAGGATCAATTAAGTTTGGTTCGGGTTTGGTTTCCCAAGTTTTACCATTATCTTTTGAAGTGTGTACATAACGAAGTCCCTTTTTATTTACACGAGAATTTATCATTAAAGTGCCATCGGCAAGTTCTAAAATTTTAGATTCGTCGGCGGGTTGAATAGGTGTATCTATAAAATACCATGTTTTGCCATGATTATCACTTCCAAAAACATGTAATCCGCTATTTAAGTTTACCATAGTGTGCAGTAATTTACCAGAACGTGTTTGAATACCTCTTCCTGATGTGATAAATTTAAAATCTTTGTGCCATTCGGGTTTTGTTATTTGAGATGTGATATCTACTGGTTTACTCCAAGTTTTCCCATGGTCTGAACTTTTTACAAAGTGAAGATAGTAAATGTCTTTTTCGGTATCTAAATCCATATAATTATAGAATAAGAAAACCTCGTTAGTTACATGATCAACAATTAATGAAGGGTCTGAAGCCGATTTACCATAGGGAAAATCTACTACAGTTTCAATATCAGACCAAGTTTTACCATTGTCTGAACTCCTTCTAACTATAATATTGATGTCTTTACTCCATTTTAAATCTCCACAATTAGGCACACGTTCATCAATAGAAGCAATAAGGTCGCCGTTTGGTGCTGTAACAATAGCAGGGATTCTATAGCATTTAACGTCATCATTCATAGATGTATTAAATAAATCTTGAAATACTAACTTGTTATTGGTTGTATTTTCTTGTTTTTGATTTCTGCAATTATAAAAGCATGCTAAAATTAGTATTACAATTATTTTTTTCATCTTAAAAGTTTTCATTATTTATACATATCTTTAATATCGGCGTGATGTAGTTCTTCAAAAAAATGAGCCACTTTTTGAATAACTTCATCCAAAAAAGCTTTACCTTTTTCTTTTGTTGCCAATTTTGGGTTTCCTACTCCGGTGTCGTTACTTATTTGTGACCATTGACGTTGTGCTGAAACCCAACCCTCATTAAGTCCTTTTATTTTAAACTTTTTATCATGTCCATTACCAGCTTGCTCGAGTGGTAATACTAAATTAGGAGCAATATGCATCATTGCAGAGGTTTCTAATTCGCCTGCATGATCACCAGGTTCATCAAAAAAATTATTAGCATTTGCAACCTGCCACCAGTTTAAAGTACAAATAAATACTTTTGGAAATTCTAAACTTAATTCCCTTATTATTTGTTTAAAATTGTTACCACCATGTGAATTTACAACAACTAATTTTTGAATTTCCTGTTTATTTAAAACTTGAACAATATCTTTTAACACAGCGTATTGTGAACTTGGACTCATGTTTATACATAACGAAATATCCATTTGACCAGTGTTAACCCCAAAAGGAATTGTTGGTAAGACAATAACTTTAGCATGATTACTCCATGCTTTTTTTGCTGCTTGAATGGCTACATATTCTGCCTGAAAATTATCGGTTGCATAGGGCAAATGAAAATTATGGGCTTCGGTAGCACCCCATGGTAAAATAGCAACGGTATAAGACTGCTGTTTTACAGATTTCCAATTGGTTTCTGCTAAAATGTAGGGTCTTATTCCAATTTTCATTTTTATAGATTAAGGTATTAGTTTGTTTTCTATTTTTTCAAAAGATTTCCAGCATTGATACATAGCTCGTGGTACATGAAAACAGCCTTTCCACTTACCGCCCTTAAGATTTAATAACACCTCGCCTTGCCGGTTTAAATACCCAAACCATTCACCATTAGCGGGGTCTGAAAAATGTGTCCATGCATAATTATGCACTTTATTATACCATTTTAAAATCTCGGGTTTTTGGGTTTGCTCATAAGCTTTTGCCAAAGCCACTAAGGTTTCTAGATGAACCCACCATAGTTTTTGATCCCATTCTAATTGTTGTGGAGGACAGCCTTTTTCATCCATAAAATAGTAAATGCCACCGTATTTATCATCCCAACTATACTCCAAAATATTTAAAATGGTTTGAGTGGCTTTATCAATAAGTTTTTTATCGTTATTGCGCACCCCTATATCTATCATAAACCACATAGCTTCTATACCGTGACCCGGATTTAATAAACGCCCATTAAAACTATTGTGATGTTCTCCATTTGGTAAAACATACTCAAAAACTAATCCTGTTTTTTTGTCTAAAAACACCTCCATTACTTGATGGATGCTGTAGTTAATTGTTTTTTCAACTTCGCTAGCATCAAGAATTTCTTCTAATTCTAAAACTAAGTTTGACAAAATCATGGGTAAGGAAAAGCCAACTAGCTGTCGAGTATCTGTATTTTTTTCGTATTTTCCTTTAGGATTATCAATTTTACTTAAAATATTAAAATATGTTTTTTTTGCGAGTTCTTTAACTGCATTATCATTAGCGGCTATTGCATATTGGCTAAATGCCATGGCAGCAAAACAATCTGAAAATATATTGTAGGCTTGAACCAAAGGTTTACCATTTGATGTTACAGAAAAATAAAAATCGCCTTTACTATTCATGCCATATTTACGTAAGAAATCGATTCCATTTTTGGCAATAGCAAGCCATTTTTCATTTTTTTCTACCTTATTATAGAGCATTGAAAAGGTCCACGCTTGTCTTCCTTGTAACCAAATAAACTTATCTGTATCGTAAACATTTCCGTAAGTGTCTAAACAAGTATAATAGCCCCCATTTTCATTATCGATAGAATAGGTTTCCCAAAACGGAATAACATCTTCAAGTAGCGTATCTTTATAAAGCTTACAAAAATTCATATCACAAAAAGATTTTTTATATTGGGCTTTTTATTTTAATTAAAATGCCGTACCTTTATTCATACCTTTGTTGTACTTTATTTGTATGACATAATACAAAAATAAACAAAATATGTTAGCTTTGTATATTTTTAAGGATTAAATGAAATGAAAACCAAACTTAGTAAAATTACTCCACTTGAAAACCTATCATTAGTTGACAAAGTTGAGCTTAGATTAAAAGAATATTTTAAGGAAAATGACTTAAAAATTGGTGATTCTATTCCCAAAGAATTAGAGTTTGCTGAAGCACTTGGTGTTAGCAGAACTGCTATAAGAGAAGCTCTATTAAGGTTACGAACTATAGGTGTTATAGAATCTAAAAAGCGTAAAGGAATGGTTTTAACACAACCCGATATTATACAAAATTTTGAGAAAGCTATTGAGTATAATTTATTAGGTGAAGAAGCTTTAGTTGACATTTTTGAGTTAAGATTGATTTTAGAAATGGGTATGGCAGATTTGTTATTTGCCAGAAAAACACAAAAAGATATTGACGAATTAGATGAAATTGTTTCTAAACAAGAACAAGAAGAGACAGATACTGTAGTTTTTAGCTTAAAAAATGAAATTGCCTTTCATGGTAGGCTTTATGAGATTTCTAATAATTCTACCTTACAAAGGTTTCAAGATTTGTTATTACCTGTTTTTAATTATGTACACGATAATATGCCTAAAGGTGCTAAAGATTATAAATATTCAAAAGGTAAGTTTGTTACCCACAGAGATTTATTAAATATTTTAAAAAACGATAACGCTGAAACTTTTAGGGAAGCTATGAGAAATCACCTCGAACCTCATTTTGAGAGAATCTTAAATATTATTAAGTCTCATCCTAATCTATAAAACGCTGAGTAAAATATACCTTAACTTAATATAAAAAATCCAGCTCTAAATAAATTTAGAGCTGGATTTCAAAAAAACTAAGCAGGATATTTATGGTATTACATGTTTTTCAAATTTGCTAAACAAATTGGTTAAACCTATGGCGTCTAGCTCCTTTTTTATAATTATGTAATCATCGGCATTTAGTGTTGTATGCGGAAATCTACTTGGACCACAATCTATACCTAGCTCTTTCATAAACCCTTTTGCAACACCATTAAACCCTCCTTTACTATCTAAAATTTCAACAAATTTTATAGCTTTAATTTGTAATTCTTGAGCTTGAGCAATTTGCCCTTTATCAAAAAAGTCTTGAATTTTATTGTATAATGGTGCTAAGTGATTGTATGTACTACCAACCCATCCTGTTGAACCCATTACTAAGCTGTTTAAAAACAATTCATCATATCCAAAAAGGATTTTAAACCTTCCGTTTGATACCCTTTTACTATGTTGATAATCTATTAAATTATTATTAGTGAATTTTATTCCTTCTAAGTTTGGAATTTGAGTTTCAGCCATTTTTAAAAACTTCTCCATATTAAAATGAGCTCCAGATAATACTGGAATATGGTAGTAGTAAAAAGGAATGTTTGGTGCAGAGGCTGCAATTTCTTTGCAATACTGAATTAATTTTTCAATAGTATTAAGCCTAAAATAATAAGGTGCTAGTACAGCTATAGCATCTACTTTATCTGAAGCATATACTGCTAACTCTTTTGCTTCGCGTAAGTTTGTATGCCCTACATGATCTATTAGATATAAGTTTTTTGATTTATTTTCAGACCAAGCTAAAGTAATTTGCTTACGCTCTGAAATAGAAAGTGATGCAAAATCTCCTGTAGAGCCATTTATAAATACTCCTGAAACTTTATTATGGGTTAAAAATTTACTGTAATCTTTAATTTTAGATGTATTTAATGAACCATCTTGGTGTAAAGGTGTATAAGCGGCAGCTATTAATTTTTTTACTTTCATGAATCAAACTCATTTTTTGGAGTTATTTTATATTTAAAGTACTAAAAAAGAGAGTTAAATTTTTAATAAAACTCTCTTTTTTTTAACTAACTCAAAACTCTAAATAAAAACAACTGAACTGAACTAATTTGTGTAACCAGGCGTTTGGTCTAATAGTGGGTTTCTTCCTATCATATCTTCTGTGATAGGTAACAATAATTTAAATTCATCGCCTGCACTTAAAAAGCTAATATTGGCTATCACAAAACTATTTCCAGCTCTTCTTAAATCCCACCAACGCTTACCTTCTCCAACAAACTCTTTGTATCGCTCATCTAAAATAGCATTGGCATTATTTGTTGATGTACTATTTACATAAGCATGGGTTGCAGCTACATAATTAGCTCCATAAGCTCTGGCTCTAATTTGGTTAATTTCACCTGATGGATCTTCACCTAATAAGTTTTTTGCTTCAGCTAATAGTAATACAACATCGGCATATCTGTAAACAGGCACATCATTTTCAAAAATACGCTCTGAGCCACTTACTTGACCTAAAAACTTTTTAAATATAGAACCAAAGTATTTTGGTTCGTTATAGTTAGGGTAGCCAGCACCTCCATTATCATCAGTATATAGTCTTATAAATGTAGCATCTCTACGAGCGTCATCACTATCTTCTAATAATAATATAGTTTTTTCAGACTGTCCATATCTGTTAGCACCTGCAATGATAAAACTACTCATTGACTCACCTGCATCATTATACTGAGGGTTTATCTCGGTACTTCTACCTGTTAAACTGTTATAAATATTTGAAGCTTCGTCTCGTTTGTACTGTATTGCAAAAATAAACTCATTGTTATTTTCGTTTGAAACGCCCCATAAATTATCTAAACTAGGCTCTAAGCTAACACCTAAAGATGCTATTTGCTGTAAAGCTGTTTTGGCTTGAGTAAAATCAGCACTTCCGCCACCCAGCAAGTTTCCAGACCAAATATAAACATCTCCTTTTAATGCTAATGTGGCAGCTTTAGACCAAAATATCTTACTACCTTGATAAAAACTGTTATCTGAACCAAAAGCGTTTAAAGATGCTGCTATATCAGACTTTATTACAGTCATTACCTCGTTTTGAGATGATCTTTCTCTACTTAAACCAGCAGGATCTATATCAGTAAAAGGTTCTAAAATAACAGGTACATCGCCCCACGTTTTTAACAACGTATAGTAGTATAAAGCTCTTAAACCGTATGCTTGACCTAATAAGTGATTTTTTTCTGATTCAGAATTGAAAGCCACATTAGGTACATTTGTTAAAAAATCATTAATTGTGTGAATTCGAGTATATAAACCTGCCCAGCCACCAAAAGGTGCCGTAGCGATAGAAATATTAGATTCGATTAGTGCTTCGTTTGCAGGAGATTCGTATGTTCTACCTCCCCAAATATCACTTCTTATTTCTCCTAATAACCATAGCGTTCCTGCTGATGATCTTAGGTTTGCATACAGTCCTGTGTGTGCTGTTTTAGCTCCTTCTTCTGTATCCCAAAAACCTGCTGCAGTTAATTGACTAGGGCTTGTTAATTCTAGTTCGCTTTCACAAGCACTTAAAGTCATTACCGCAATAAATATGTATATAAATTTTTTCATTTTCTTAAAATTTAAAATGTTACGTTAAGTCCTATTGTAAATGTTATTGGAAGAGGAAATTGTCCATACTGTACACCACCAACTTCTGGAGTATCTCCGCTCATACTTTTAAAGTAGTGTAAGTTAGAACCTGTTGCATACACATTAAGTCCTTTAATAGCATCGTTAAAATAACTTGTTGGTATATTATAACTAAGTGTTACCTCTCTTAATGCTAAATAATCTCCTTTTTCCCAGAATTTATTGTTTCCATAATTCTGTAAACTACCTTCACTTTCATTACCTCTCCATACGTTTTTAGCTCCGTTAACAAATACAAAACGTGGCCAATCAGTATCTGTATTAGTTGGTGTCCAAGAGTCTAATACTTCAATAGGTTGAGCTAAATTACCTTGCGTTTGTCCATAACCTTTGTTTTTAATATGATTCCAAACTAAGTGTCCTGTAGCAAAATCTGTTTTAATAAATAGATTAAAGTTTTTGTATTTAAGATTTGTTGTAATACCACCAACAAAATCTGGAGTAGTTCGTCCTATAACTTTTCTATCAAGTCCATTAATTATTCCATCACCATTTTGATCTACCCATTTTACGTCTCCTGCCCAACGTTGGTTACGGCTAGCTCCTGGCATATACTCATCAGTAATACCATTATCTGCATCGGCTTCAGCTTGAGAAGCGTATATACTTTCTTGCTCGAAAGCTACTACCAAGTCATGACCAGAACGTTTTCCTTCTTGGAAACCACCAACCCATTCTTCTTGTTGTGTTTTAGGATTCCAAATTAATGTTCCGCCTTGTCTGTTTAAATCATTATCGTTTTCAGGAAGCTTCAACACGTAATTTCTGTTGGTTGTAAATGTTGCTCCAACATTCCAAGTTAAATTATCATTTCTAATAATATCGCCATTTACCTGTAATTCAAAACCTTTATTTCTAATAGTTCCATTATTTGTTAATATGGCACTAAACCCAGTATAATAAGGCAATGTCAAATTTGCTAATTTGTCTTTAATATCTCTTGAATAAACATCGGCTATCATTGTAAGCCTATTATCAAAGAATGAAATATCTAAACCAGTATTAAGTGTTGTAGATTTTTCCCAAAGCAAGTCTAATGTGGCTAAAGATGAGTTGGCGTAAGCTGTTTGACCATTATAAACACCTTGTTCTGCATAAGCACCATAAACACCATAGTTGCTTAAAACGTCTTGGTTTCCATTAACACCATAACTCAATCTAGGTTTCAATCTTGAAATAGTATTACTTAATGAAGACTCTTGAAGGAATTTTTCGTTATGTAAATTCCACCCGAAAGAAACTCCTGGGAAAAAGTCAAATTTATTATTACCTAGTCTAGATGAACCATCATTTCTGAAGGTAAAACCAAATAAATATCTATCATCAAAATCGTATAATAACCTACCAAAAGCAGATGTTATAACATATTCGGTTTCAAAACTTGAAGGAATACCATTGGCTTCTGCTCCAGCATTAAGTGTTTCTATCAAATCTGTTGGTGCATTTCTAGTACCTGCCGAAGTTTGAAACAGATTGTCTTTAAAATATTCAGCACCAATTAATGCATTAACATTGTGGTTACCAAATTTTCTGCTATAGTTTAGTGTTCCTGTTAATTGATTTCTTAAAGTTCTGGCTAAACTAACAGCTGCTTCACGACCAGTTCGTAAAGGTCCTGTGTTACTTCCTACTCTGTATGCTCTGTTAAAACTTTCGTTATGGTTATTAATTGTAAAATGACTTCCTGTTACAGATAAAGTTAAATCATCAATAATATCCCAATTAATACCTACCGAAGCAGCTAAACGTTGTTCTAAATTTTTTCTTACGAATTTATCTTGATAGTATAATGGGTTTCCAAAACCTTGGTTTTGTCCTACGGCATATTGATTTGTCCAAGTACCATCTGCGTTAGAATCAAATGTTCTTGATGTAGATGCTTGCCCTTGGAATCTTCTAAATACTGTATCATCACCACCTAATGGGCTTAAGCTTAAATTAGAGTGTGAGTATAAAATATTTGAATTTACTTTCAAGCTATTAGTAACTTGATATGAGCCGCTAAATTTTCCTGAATATCTTTTAAATCCTGAGCCTAAAATCAAACCATCGTTATCTAGAAGCCCTAAACCTAAATAATAAGTTCCTTTTTCGTTACCACCATCAAAAGATAAATAGTGATCTTTTGTAACACTAGTTTGGTAAATTCGACCTCCAACATCTTTGTTATCAAAAAATAAAATCTCTTGAGATGGGTTTAAAATATCTGGAATTGATTGCCATCCTGGTTGACCTAATAGATACTGATTAGCAGGTGTTAAAAGCTGTGTGGTAAATGGATCGTTGGTAGCATTATTACCAGTTGCAGCACTATGGTTGCCATTTAAAAAAGCACCAAAAGCACCAGCGTTACCAGCAACCTCTCTATACCAAGCAATAGACTGCCTGTTGTAATTTATATGATCTTCTGCACCAATATATTTTTGATCATTTCTTTCATTATTAGTGCTATACTTATATCTATAGTTAATAGAAGATTTACCAGTTTTACCTGTTTTTGTAGTTACTAAAATAACCCCATTAGCAGATCGCGCTCCATAAATAGCGGTTGCTGCGGCATCTTTTAACACTTCTATAGATTCAATGTCATCTGAATTAAGAGCGTAAAATGAACCCGGAATACCATCAATTAATATTAATGGAGACCCTGTACCGTTAAAATTAGTACCACCACGTAAAACAATCTGTGGTGTAGAGCCAGGCTGACCTGTGGTATTTGTTACTCTTAAACCTGCTATTGTACCTTGTAGCGCAGTAGCGGCATTTGATCTGGTAGAGGTTTCTAAAATTTGTGTATCCAATTTAGAGACCGAAGTGGTTAAAGTCGCTCTAGTTTGTTTACCATAACCAGTAATAACAATTTCATCTAATAAAGCGGCATCTTCTTTTAAAGATACATTTATTACTGTTTCGTTTGCAACAATAACTTCAGCTCCTGCATACCCTACATAACTAAATACAAGAGTATCTCCCGTATTGGCGTTAATGGTATAATTACCGTCAAAATCTGTTGTTGTACCTGTAGCAGAGCCTTTAATTATGATAGTGGCTCCTAATAAAGGTAACCCATCTCTGGAAGAAAGTACAGTTCCCGTTATTGCCTTTATCTTTTATTATGATTGCGCCTTGCGTAGTAATATCCTCGTCTACAATAACATCTTTTTTATATGACAAACTGCAATTAAACTCATCCAATATATCACGTTGTGCTTGTGAAATTTCAGCATCAACATATGAA
>JALRJA010000108.1 GCA_023255235.1 Flaviramulus sp. | reverse complement strand
GGATATGGAGGGGCTTCATTACTAGGAGCAACTAGAGAGGTTGTTGGAGGTATGGGAATACAAAATCAAAATAATTTAGCTGAAGCTTATAATAATAAACTATTAGCAGAAAGAAAATATACTAATGCACCTGCTACAGCAATGATATTTTGTATGCCTGATATGGGTTTTCCTTTAATGAGATTGGCTTGGGGTTTATGAGGTGCCTCTACTTTTAGGTTTATGGTTATTTTGGCTTTTTCATAAACCTGCTCATGAATGGTTTTTAAAATAGTTACTTCTGTACGCTTTTTGGCTTGTAGGCTGGGGTTTTTTATTGTGATATCTACAATGACCTCATCTGCAAAAGTGACCACGTTTTTTACGGCTCCGCTTTCTACCATGTTTTGTCCTTCTCCTGGAACAGTTATGGTTTTAAGAGCATTTAATATGTCTTGTTTTTTTAATTTCACAACGTTTAATTTAGATTAATTCTAAAGTGCAAATATATGCTGAAATGTTTACAATTTAAAGCGCTTATGTTGAAATGATTTATAAACCCATAATGAGGCGTCTTTTTTTTTAGTTTGGCATAGTTTGTGAAAATCTTTTAAATAGCCCATTTCTGTTTTGTAATGAATTAAACAAAAACAATGAACTCATGAAAAAATGCGTCTTTTTAATCTTGCTAACTCTACTCATATGTGCTAAAACACATTCACAAAGTAAAATTAAAAAGGCAGAAACTAGTTTACAAAAAAAAGAAACGGTTTCTAAAAGTATAAACTCTAACCACAGCAATAGGGAATCAAATAACAAATCTAGAGGCAGTTTTGTAAGCGATGTTATTGGTGGTTTATTTATTGATATTTTTGCTTTTAGTGTTTATAGTATAGCCATTGAATCGCCTTTTGAAAGTGGTAATCCTGCGAGTTATGCTTATTTAAGTAAGTACCCATACAACCATTCAAAAAAAGGTAGCTTTACTTATGATTGGGATAGCAGTTTACCCCTATTTAGAAACTCATTAACAGCACGATATATTTCTGAAAATACTAGATTAAAAGGAGCTCAAGTAAACTTAGATATTCAATTTTTAAAACGATTGGGTTTAGAAGCAAATTATCTTCAATTATGGGAAAACAACCCTAATTTTGGTTATGATAATTTAGCCATGTATAGCTTACTGGCAAAATACCACCGCATTCGCACTGAAAAACTGAGTGCTTTTTGGGGTATTGGAACTACTTATATTGATGGCCATGTTGAGCGGTTTGGGTTTACTTATGGTTTGGGAGCCGAACTGTTTTTTGCAAAGCCCTTGAGTCTTGAAGCTAATTTTAATCAAACTTTAATGAATAACCAAACGGTTAATAAATTTAACACCATGCTAAATTATCATATAAAGCAATATACTGTTATTGGTGGCTATGAACATTTAAGAATTGGCAATCAGAATTTTTCAACGGTTACCTTAGGTTTAGGTGTGTTTTTTTAATTTAAAAAATGATAACTCTTTTGAAGGATTCCAAAAAACATCATTTAAGTTTTGAACTTGATTATTAATAACCTCAATGCCTTCACTTTCTAAAAGTTGTTGCATAAGGTTAGTGCCTTCAAAATGGTGTTTGCCAGTAAGCATTCCTTTTTTATTTATAACCCTATGTGCTGGCACATTTTTAGCTTTAGAAGCATTCATAGCATAGCCTACCATGCGAGCACTTTTTGCTGTACCCAAATACTGGGCTATAGCACCATAGCTAGTAACTTTTCCGTAAGGAATTTGTTTTGCAACCTCATAAACCATATCAAAAAAACTAGGTGTGCTAGACTTCATGCTACAGCTCTTTAATAATATTTATTAGCGTAAGAATAGCTATAATGCCAGTAATGCCACCAATAATATAATTCATGTTTTTTTGTGAGGTAAAAGACTTACCGCTTATTTTATCAAAAAAGAAAATATAAATATACAGCATTACAAAGGTTCCCATAACCGCACCAGAAACATAAGAAACAATACTAGTTTGAGCAAAATTAAGCCAACCAAAAGAGGCTAACGTAATGGTCATGTATGCTTGATATGGTATTGGAAATATATTAATAGCCGATAAAAAAATACCTTGAAAAAAACGACTGTGTTTACTCTTTATTTTGGGTTGAATTTGTTGTTGTGGTTGCGACTTGGCTAAAAACAAATAGTAAATAGCAATTAAAATAAAAATCACAAAAGCTACACGTTGCAGGATATCAATAACTTCTTGATGAACACTTAAATATCTGGCAAAAATAGCAGCTATATAGGTTTGTATCAAGACTATAACACAAGCACCTGTAGAGAACATAATACCTCTTATATAACCTTCTTTTAGGCTTATTTTGGCAGCGGTCATGTTTAATAAACCGGGCGGAATTACACCAATTAAAGCTATAAGGAATCCTAGTAAAAAAATAAAAGTTATATCCACTACGTGTTTATTTTAAACCTAATATACGTAATTGCTTTGTTTTTTTCTAAATAGTGTGCTTCATAAAACGTTTGAATGCTTGTTACCTCATCTGGACTACCTTCTTGTTTATACACATTATGGTTTGCATAAAGTACTTCGTGCCCTTCGCCATGTAACAACCCAAGTGTATAGCCGTGCATAAACTCACTATCGGTTTTTAGATTAACAACACCTTCTGGTTTTAAAATGCTTTTATAGCGTTTTAAAAATGTGCTATTAGTCATTCTATGCTTGGTGCGTTTGTATTTTATTTGAGGATCTGGAAAGGTTATCCAAATTTCATCAACTTCATTTTGGGCAAAAGCATAGTCTATTAATTCAATTTGTGTTCTTAAAAAAGCTACATTGGATATGTTTTCTTGAATAGCGGTTTTGGCACCTCGCCAAAAACGTGCTCCTTTAATATCTATTCCAATAAAATTTTTATTGGGATATTTTTGTGCTAATGCTACCGAATATTCGCCTTTACCACAGCCTAACTCTAATACTAATGGGTTTTCGTTTTTAAAAAATTGGGTTCTCCATTGCCCTTTTAAATTAAACTGGGCGTTAATCAATTGGTCTCTTGTTGGTTGAATTACATTTAAAAAACGCTCGTTTTCTTTAAATCGTTTTAGTTTGTTTTTACTTCCCACTTGTATTTACTGATATCTGTGTTTATTTGGTAAAATTAAGGAAATATACCTTAGTGGCTATATGCTTATCTTTGATTTTATATGGAATTAACACCCCTTATTCTTCAAACTAAATAAAACCTGTATGGTTAGTGCGTTTTGTTGTGTTTAAATCACAGTAATTACTCGGCTTTTTCTAATGTAAATGAAAATTCACTACCTACATTAAACTCACTTTCTACATATATTTTTTCTTTATGAGCTTCAATAATATGCTTTACTATAGAAAGTCCTAAACCCGAACCACCTTCTTTTCTAGAGCCACTTTTATCTACTCTATAAAAGCGTTCAAACAATCGGGGTATATGTTTTTTTTCAATCCCTTCACCATTGTCTGTAACTCTTAAAATAACTTTGTTTTTAATGAGGTTTTCAATACTAATTTCGGTGGTTCCTTTTTTTCTGCCGTATTTAATAGAGTTTACAATTAAGTTGGCTAGAACTTGTTGTATGCGTTCTTTATCGGCTTTTACCATTATGGGTTTTTTATACTCCATATCAAAAGTAAGGGTAATATCTTTTTTAGAAGCTTTCATTTCTAGCATATCAAAAACATTATCAACTAAATCAACAATATTAAACTGTTCTATTTTTAGGCTTAAATCACCAACTTCCAATTTGGTAATCATGTCTAAATCTTTAATAATGTAGGCTAATCTTTCAACGCCTTTATTGGCTATTTCTAAATATTTTTTTCGTAGTTTTTTATCATCCATAGCACCATCAAGCAGGGTTAAAATATAGCTTTGAACGGTAAAAAGTGGTGTTTTTAGCTCATGAGAAACGTTTCCTAAAAATTCTTTTCTATATTGTTCTCTTACGTTAAGGGTTTCAATTTCAATTTTTTTGTCTCTGGCAAATTTATCTATCTCTTGGGTAAGGGTTTGCATATCGGTAGTAATTGGTCCTTTGGTTAAAGTTGCCGATTCTAGTAAGGTTAAATCGTCATAAATTTTTTGCTTTCTGATTTCTTCTTTCATTTAGTCTTGTATATTTTTTTAACACTTCCTCTGCCGCTACTTTAG
>JALRJA010000148.1 GCA_023255235.1 Flaviramulus sp. | reverse complement strand
TAATGGCTGCGTTAGGGATAGGAATGGCATCCTTTTTTGAGGAACGAGAAAAAGATATAATGTATAGCCCGACCTTTTTTGGTGCAAAAAAGGGAACGCCCTAAAAAGAATTATTAGGAATTGAGGTTTTTTAAAAATGGTAGTTTGGTTGCTAATTTAGTGGGGTATTTAGTGAAATAACTGAAGTTTTGCTGGTGTTAGGTTTTGGGCTTTTGCGGTTATTTGTATTTTAGTGTTTGTGAAATAGGTTCTTAGTAAAATGCTTGCAATGCCTGCTTCGGCTTTTACTTTTGTGGGTCCGATGATTTTTGCTTGGCTGTGATTTTCAATGGAAAATGTGATTTCATGGTTGGCATTGTTGACCAAATGACCGTTTTGGTCTGTGATTTTGGCATAGATAAAAACAAGGTCATCGTCACCGGGTTTTAAAGGTTTTCCAGATTCATCTATTTCAAGACTGATTTTATTTGGGTTTTGTGGTGTTGTAACACTGTGTTCTGCAAGGTTTTTACCGTTTATGTAACCAATAGCCTTGAGAGTTCCTTCTGTAAAGCTTGGGATATTAAAGACAAATGGCGGGTGTTTAAGATGTGTAGAATAGGTATTTGTTTCTACAGCTTTTTTGCTTATTAAGTTATTATTTAGGTATAGTGCTACTTCTTCACAGTTGCTAAATACTTTTATGGTTAATGATGAATTTTTATTCCAGTGTGATGCTATGTGAACCATAGGACTGCTTAGAGAGTCAATATTGTGTGATTTTTGACTTTTAAAGAAGTAGTTTGCAAATTTTGGGATTCTGAATATATCACTAATTCCTGATGCTTCTAAATCATCTGCATAGCCTCTGTTGTAGTCAAACATTAGCCAATTGGCATGACCTATGGTGTTTTTACCTTTTAGGTTGGAGTTAAATGCTTCTTGATAATTAAGGGCTTGTTGTAATAGCCTTTTTTCTCCGTAGGCTCTTAGTTGCCTGCTTGTTCTTTCTTCGGATTTTAAGTTTTTAAATTCCTTTTGATTGAAGCCTGCATTGTGAGCGTAATACTCCCAATCGCCATATTCTGCAATAAAAATTTGCCTGCCTTTGTTATTATAGTTGTTCCAATAGTGTGGTGGGTTGCTGTGTTGTCTAGCTGGTATAAACAGGTTGTAGGCGTTATGGTCTATCCATCCTGCTGTGTAGGTATCGTTATAAGGTAATTCTTGCTTGACAATTTGATTTGCCTTTACCATGAAATCATGTGTCATTGCAGATTCGTTTAAAGAGTTTTCCCAAAAAATCATACTCGGATGATTGCGATCTCTACGAACAAGGTCTTTGATGTCTTGAAAAGCATTTTCTTCAAATTCACCTTCTTCAAAATATTGCCATCCAGGAATACAGTTCATTAGCATCAATCCTAATTGATCACAGGCTTCTATGAATGATTTGCTTTGTGGGTAATGAGAAAGCCTTACAAAATTGAACCCCGCCTGCTTTATTTTGTACGCATCGCGATAATTGGCGTTGTCTGAAATGGCATATCCCACATAGGGGTATTCTTGATGCCGATTGGTTCCGTTGATAAATCTTTTTTTGCCATTGAGAAAAAAGCCGTTTTTATTTAATTCAATACTTCTAATGCCTGTGGTTATGCTTACCTTATCAAAAAGGATGTCTTTTTCGTCTTTTAAGGCAATCTCAACTTGATATAAATTGGGTGTTTCGGGTGACCATAATTGTGGTGTGTTTATACTAAAACTACCAACCAATGTAGCGTTGTTGTTTGCATGTATAAGAACTGGTTTGGTAACAAACGATTGTTGCTTGTCTTTATGCCTGAGTGTAACAACAGCTTTGATTTCTTTTTTATTTTTGGTTTTGTTAACCAAATGAATTTTTACAAATCCGGAGGCATTGGTTTTAGAAACATCATCAAAACGAAAATAAACACCGCCTCCATTGACCTTATTTTCTGAAATAGCTTCAGATATATATATGTTATTGGTAGATATGAGGTGAACATTTCTGTAAATACCGCCATAGGTATTAAAATCGAGCTCTTTTAAAGGTTTCCCTGGTGGTATTTTTGAATGGTCTGTATTGGTTACTTTCACCAAAACAACATTTTGGACGTCTTTTTTTAAATAGGGAGTGATATTGAGCGTAAAAGGCAGATAACCTCCTTTGTGATGCCCAATTTTATGTTGGTTTATCCAAACTTCACTCTCTTGCATCACGCCTTCAAATTTTAAGAAATGGTTTTTAGCTTCTTTTAAGAGATTATGAGATAACTCCTTGCGATACCAACATACCCCTTGCCATTGGTTATTAACGACAAGGGGTTCAATTTTTGGTGTATGTGGTATATGAACTTCTTCCCAAAGTGATTGGTTTATGGTATCACCTTTTTGGAAACTCCAATTTTTATTTAAAGAAGTGTTTGTGCGTACGCCTATATGAGACTCTCGGTCACAAGCCAAGCACAAACAAACTAGTAATACAATTTTTATTATACTATTATTCTTCATAAAATGGGATTAAAAACTATTTTAATATTTTTCTCATAAATTGATTTGAGATTACGAGATTAAATTATTGGTTTAGAGAGTAGAAATCCATTCCTTTGGTGGGCATTAGTTCATGATTAAATAAGGTTGCATTATCCCAATGAGAACCTTGAGCCCATAAGGTATTACAGCTAGTTGATACCCAAGCTGGTTCCCAATAAATTAAGCCCTCACCTCCTGAAGATTCTATTATTTCTTTAAGCTTCTTTAAGTAGTTATATTGACCCTGCTCGGTAGCTGGGTAACCCAACAAAAGGGCATCTTGCCCAAGTATATTATTGGCAGCATCTACATTTTCTAAAGTAAACGGATAAGCCGTTTCTACTACCATAAGTCGTTTATTGTATGTTGTTATTAAATTTGACAAGGGTTGTGACAAATTGGATAAATTGAACTCTGACCAGAATGGGTAATATGACAGCCCAATCCAATCAAAATCTGTTACACCATTGCTGGTAGCCTCTTCAAACCACCATAGGGCATTTTCAGGTTGTGCAATATGAAGCATAACACCTATTTCTTGTTCTTTTTCTTTTGAAATATCACGTACTGCTTGAATACCCTTATTTATAAGTGCCGCATTTCTATTCCAATTGATTGGCCATTGCAATGCTCCTTTTTGTAAAATCATTGGGTTTATTTCATTCCCAACTTGAACCATATCGGGGAGTAAACCTTCATTGGCTAATTCGTTAATAGTAGTATAGGTATAGTTGTATAGCAATTGCCCTAGTGCCACTGTATTATTTAATTGTGCTTCCCATGCAACTGGAATTTCTTGTTTATTGGGGTCTGCCCATGTATCAGAATAATGGAAATCAAGTAATACTTTCATATTATTATCTTTTGCTCTTCTAATCGTTTTCTTTATATCTTGAAAGTTTGAGTACGAAGTCCATTGTGGGTTATGCCACAATCTAACCCTTACAATGTTTGCTCCTGCGTTTTCAAAAATCTGAAAAACATCTACCACCTCACCATTTTTGTTTTTAAATACTGCTCCACAATCTTCCATCTCATTGACATAAGAAAGATCGGCACCTAAAAAGAACGACGAGTTTTCTGGTTCGAGATTTGGTTCTTTACCACCATTTTGAGCTGTAGAACAAGATACCATATACAATATACTAAGTATTACAATCAATTTTTTCATAATTATTGTTCATAAAATGGGATTTCCTGTAAAATTAAATTTTTAATTAACGTTTGACAAATTTTAATTAATACTAATAAAACGCTTTTTTATTATAAGTTTAATTGATAGTTTTTGTATTTTTATAGCCTAAATCTATAATAATGACCATTACACAATTATATTATGTATTAGCCGTTGCTGAAAATCAAAATTTCACTAAAGCAGCCGAAAAGTGTTTTGTTACGCAGCCAACCTTGAGTATGCAAATACAAAAACTAGAAGATCAATTAGGTGTTTTAATTTTTGATAGGAGCAAAAAACCTATTGAACTAACTGCTGTTGGTAAAAAAATTGTGGAGCAAGCAAGGAACATTGTTAATGAGTCTTATAGAATTCAAGACATTGTAGATCAACAAAAAGGGTATATTGGAGGTGATTATAGATTGGGCGTTATTCCAACGGTTATGCCTACCTTGTTACCTATGTTTTTAAAAACTTTTATTAAAAAATATCCTAAGGTTAAGCTAAAAATTGAAGAGTTAACAACCGAAGAAATTATAGCACGACTTAAAGAAGGGCATTTAGATGCAGCCATTGCAGCCACCCCTTTAGAAGACGATACTATAAAAGAACGCGTGCTTTATTACGAGCCATTTGTTAGCTATATTCCTAAAGGGCATAGGTTGTTTACTAAGAACAAAATTGCTGTATCTGATTTAGATATAAGTGATATGCT
>JALRJA010000146.1 GCA_023255235.1 Flaviramulus sp. | reverse complement strand
TCCAACACCTAAGGTTGGCGGGCCAGTTTGCAAATACCGCTGTGGAAAAAGTCTCCGTATAGGAACACACGTAACATATTGATCGACTACCCTAAGGTAGGAAGCCATCAAACAAATTGGGCTCACTGGTTGATATAGATTGATTGCTGTCAGTCGAAAAACTGCAAATTTGAACAAAAAAATATTAGTTGTATTAAACAATTACCAATAAAAAATAAAGATTATGACCTGGACACAATGGTTTTTATTCATTTTAATAATTCAAGTAATTCATGGTTTAGGTACTTGGAAATTATACATTAAAGCTGGCAAACAAGCTTGGGAAGCTTTTATTCCTGTTTATAACGGTGTTGTTTTAATGAAAATAATAAATAGGCCATGGTGGTGGGTTATTATATTATTCTTACCCATTGTAAACCTTATTATGTTAATAGTGGTTTGGGTTGAAACGGCTAGAAGTTTTGGTAAAAACACACATTTAGACACCTTTTTAGCAGTTGTAACTCTAGGATTTTATAATTTCTATTTAAATTATGTAGCAGATGTTACCCACATAAATGACAGAGATATTGAGCCAAAATCTAATTCTGGTGAATGGACAAGCTCTATTTTATTTGCTATTGTTGCTGCAACCATTGTTCACACCTATTTTATACAACCGTTCACCATTCCATCATCGTCATTAGAAAAATCGTTATTAGTTGGCGATTTCTTGTTTGTGAGTAAGTTTCATTATGGTGCTAGAGTACCTATGACAACCGTTGCCACACCAATGGTGCATGACACCATTCCTATTTTAAATAAAAAATCATATTTATTTGATGACCACAAAGGAAGCAACTCTTGGAAAAACAAGCTGCAACTGCCTTATTTACGTATTCCAGGATTTGAAAAAATAGAACGTAATGATATTGTGGTATTTAACCAACCGGCAGATACCTTACTGGATATGAATGACTTTCACCCAGACAGAAACTACTACAAGCCTATTGATAAAAAAACAAACTTAGTAAAACGCTGTGTTGCTATTGCTGGCGATTCTCTAGAAATACGCGATGGATTTGTTTATATAAATGGTGAGAAAAACAAATTACCAGATAGAGCTCGTTTGCAGTTTAGCTATTTGGTACAACCAAAAACAAACCAGTTTAACGCTAAGTTTTTAAAAGAACGCTATGATATTACAGATGGTTTTGGTATTATAAACAATCAAAATACATACTATTTTTCGGCTATTTCAGACGAAGCTTTAGCGAAGTTTAAAAACCACCCTAATGTTGCCAGTATTACTCCAAACAAAAAAATTAAAGGAGAACGAGATCCCAATATTTTTCCGCACGACCCAGACTATAATTGGAATGTTGACTTTTTTGGACCGCTTTACATTCCTGAAAAAGGTAAAACCATTGCTATAAATCTTGATGTTTTACCACTTTATAAACGGGTTATTACAGAATATGAAGGCAACCAGTTAGAAGTTAGAGGCAATCAAATTTTAATTAATGGTAAGGTAAGCCAAACATATACGTTTAAGCAAAATTACTATTGGATGATGGGTGATAATAGACACAACTCTATTGATGCTAGAGCTTGGGGGTTTGTTCCTTTTAATCATGTATTTGGTAAACCTGTATTTATTTGGATGAGTTGGGATGGAAAATCTCCCAGATGGGAACGCTTCTTTACAACTGTTGGTGGCTCTGGAAAAGCAACGTCATACCTTATTCCTTTTTTAATACTACTTGTTGGTTGGTTTGGATTTAACAAATTGAGAAAACGAAAGAAAAAAGTTTAATTAGTTTTTTTATTTACCCTTATATAAAAGATGTTTGCATAACATTTTGAAAACACAATGGATTACATGCGTTATAAAACTCTTAAATTAAGCAAACGCATAAACAAATGACTATTATTATACATCCAACATATTTTCCAAGTATAGCTCATTTTGTTGCCATAGCAAAAGCCAAAGCAGTAAACCTTGAAACTGATGATAATTTTGTAAAACAAACCTACCGTAACAGAACCTATATATATGGTGCTAACGGAAAATTGGCATTGCATGTTCCGGTTATTCACTCGCAAAAAAACCGTCAAAAATATCGTGATGTAAAAATTTTTAATGAAGAAAAATGGCAAGATATTCATTGGAAATCATTGCTTTCTGCTTACAGAACATCTCCTTTTTTTGAGTATTATGAAGATGACCTTCTGCCTTTATTTACCAAAAAGGTAGATTTTATTTTAGATTTTAATTTAAACACTTTTGAGGTAATTTGTAACTGCTTACAGCTAGAAACAAGTATTTTTAAAACAACGCATTTTCAAAAAATAATAACAGACAAAACAGATTTAAGGCATTTGGTAAACGCAAAAAAAGAAACACCTCAACCATTTGCCCATTACACACAAGTTTTTAATAACAAACATGGTTTTATTTCTAACTTGAGTATTTTAGATTTATTATTTAATGAAGGTCCTAGTGCACTAAATTATCTTGAAACACAAACATTAACTACTTTATAATGCTTCAACCTTTTGCCCATTATGGAACACATATTTTCCTGCCATTAATTGTAGCGTTAATTTGGTATAAATCTCATTGGAAACAGGCTTTTTTAATAATGCTTGCTGGTATGTTAATTGATTTAGATCACCTTATGGCAAACCCCATTTTTGACCCCAATAGATGTAGCATAGGGTTTCACCTGTTGCATTCTTCATTTGCTATTTTGTTTTACATATTTCTTTTAATCCCTAAAAAATCGAGGTTAGTAGCGTTAGGGTTGGTAATACATATTATTGCCGATAGTGAAGAAGAAGCAAAAACTAAACTGGATAAAGATGGTGGAATTGTTACTAAACGAGAAGTAACCACTTTAGATGCAGTAGCACTTCATAATGAATTGGAGAAAAAATG
>JALRJA010000012.1 GCA_023255235.1 Flaviramulus sp. | reverse complement strand
TTCTTGTAGCGTTTTCAACAAAATTCATTAAATATTTATCTATGCGAAGTGGTTTTTGTCCCTTTTCTACATCAAACGCATAGTGTTCGTAAAGGTCGTTATCGTCTTCTTCTTCTGGTAATTCTGGTGTGTAATCGTGCATATTTATGGTCTGTTACCATTACCTAAAACTAAATCTATAACAGTTGTTTTTGGTAGTTTATCGCCACTTTGTATGGTGTTTCCTTTATGAGATAATTTTAAAACCATATCTTTTCCAATATTATCAACATAGGTTATTTTGCCTATTTTAAAACCTATGGCTTCTAGGGTTGGTTTTACTTGCCTAAAGGTTTTGTCTATCAAGCCGTCTGGCACTCTTATTTTTCTATATCCTGATGGATTTAAAGTAATGTATATTTTACGCCCTTCTTTTACTTTGGCTCCTGCAATAGGGTCTTGGTCTATAACCGAAAACTTGGGGTAACTAGGATTATAATTGGCAGAATCTTGAATTTGCATTACTAAATTATGGTCTTCTAATTCTACTTGAGCCACATTAATTGATTTTCCTTTTAAATTTGGAACGGTTTCAAAATTACCATGATTGGTAGTTATGCTTAGCCATCTCAAGAATAAAAAAGATAGAATAGCTATTGCCAAAACTGCCAATAAAAGTTGATTTAAAAAGGTTTTACTACTAATGAATTTTATGATACTCATGATAGTATTTTATATTAGACAAATATATAAAAAACCGTTCTGTTTTTTCATTTGGATTTTATGTGATATTTTCGCCTTACTAATATTGATACGTTTTATTATTGATTTTAGATGGATTGTAAATTATTTTAACAAAAATGAAAAAAAACATTGCCATTGTTATGGGTGGGTATTCAAGTGAATATCAAATCTCTTTGAAAAGTGGAAACGTAGTTTACCAAACACTTGATTCTACAAAATATTGTGCTTATCGCATTCATATTTTTAAAGATAAATGGGTTTATGTTGATGCTAATGATGCTGAGTTTTTTATTGATAAAAGTGATTTTTCGGTTAGAGTTGATAATAAAAAAATAACTTTTGATTGTGTTTTTAATGCCATTCATGGATCTCCTGGTGAAGATGGTTTTTTACAAGCCTACTTTAAGTTGTTAAACATACCGCAAACAAGTTGTGATATGTATCAAGCTGCTTTAACCTTTAATAAACGAGATTGTTTAAGTGTTTTAAAGCCTTATGGTATTAAAACAGCCAAATCTTACCATCTTAATTTAGGTGATGCTGTTAATGAAAAAGATATTATTAAAACTGTAGGTTTACCCTGTTTTGTAAAAGCCAATAAAGCCGGAAGTAGTTTTGGTGTTACTAAAGTGTATAAACAAGACAACCTACACCAAGCAATACATATTGCTTTTAAAGAAGATGATGAAATTATAATAGAATCTTTTTTAGATGGT
>JALRJA010000370.1 GCA_023255235.1 Flaviramulus sp. | reverse complement strand
AATTCAAAAACTAGAAACAACCAAAGAGAACATATCGTTTGCTCGTGTTGATGGTGATCATATTGATAATCTAATTAAAAAAGAAGATACCAGCATTTCTAAATTAGACGACAATCAAAAGAAAGTTTTAGATGAATTATTAAAAGAAGTTATACCTTCAGAAAAATTTATGGTTCAGCTAGAAGCTATGGATAGTAATGCTTCACCCTTTATTATAACACAACCAGAATTTATGCGCCGAATGAAAGAGATGCAACAAACTGGCGGCGGTGGTATGTTTGGTATGGGTAACATGCCCGAAATGTATAATTTGGTTGTTAATACAAACTCTGAGTTAATTAGCACTATTTTAAATACCAAAACTAAGAAAAAACAAGAGCGTTTAATAACGCAAAGTCTCGATTTAGCAAGATTATCTCAAGGACTACTAAAAGGTAAAGAACTTACAAGCTTTATTAAGCGTAGTTATGACATGATAAAATAACTTTTTAAAGCTATAATTTAAGTAGTAAAAAAAGATTATTTTTTTAAAATTTTTACAATTTTAGTATCTAGTTGCAAAAAATAAAGGCCAGATGGTAAGCTAGAAATATCTATTTCTTGTCTGTACTTATAATCAGTGGTACTATATGTAGCAACAACTAAACCCAAACTATTAAATAGGGTTGCTTGTTTTAATTTTAAATAAGAATTATTAAATGCTATTTTTCCAGTTGTAGGATTCGGATTTATATCTAATGATTTCAAAAGGGTATGCTTAGAGTTACTTAAAGAACTCGTTAAGACAAACTGAAGTGCGTTGTTGGCCATAGCTTGAGCGTCATGCCCAACGCCAAGAACTTCATGTTTTTCCCAATTAAAAGAAGCTAGCATATTTTGTGAAGTTGTTTGAGCTGTGTTAAAATAATAACGCCCTCTTGCCAATCTATTAGTGCCTTGTTGGTTATCAACAGTAGTATTATGTCTTAATCCTGCCGAATTGGTATCTGTATCATTTAGTCCTAAATGCACGATTAGTTTTTTTGTAAATGCCGATAATAAACTGGCATTAGGAAGCTCTCCGTTTAAAATTCCGTAAGGAAAACTAACTGAATTTTCAGGCACGGTGTACCAACCAGCATTAGAGCAAATAGCAATATCTAATTTACTATCAGGCAAATAAGTAACAAACCGATGTAAAAATTGTGCACCACCAGAATGTCCCCAAGCATTGTAGGTTTCTTGATTACCAGAAACAGTTGTTTTTATGTGTTCAAACAGTGGGTCTATAATTGAAATTGTCCATTCATTTTGGTTATTAAAAGTAGCCAAACTTGGGTTATCGCCATCATCAAAAATAGTTGCTAATTGGTAGTTGTCACCCGTTGGGAAATAGGTTTCAGAAAACTCTGGAGCAAATACCATAAACCCATTGTTATTTGCCATATCAATCCAATAATCTCTGTAATCATTTGCATTTCTACCTGCACCGTGGAAAGACATAACAATAGGCATTGTTGTAATATCTCCATTGGGAATATGATAAAATACCTCAACTAATTTATTTTGTAATGGCGTATTAGGTGTATATATAAACGAACCTGTTGTATTAGGGCTTAAACTCTGACCAAAACCCAAAGCAGTTATATATAACAAACACAATATTATTTTATAGTTTGCCACTTAAAAACTATTTAAAAAACGATTTGAAAAACTAATTCACCTATAGATTGGTTATTGCCATTTGGCATATCTATTGTGGTGAAAGCAGCTTGCATTTTTAAATTATTGTTATCAAAATATTTTGAGATGCCAAAGGTATAACTATTGGAATCTTTTAAAATAGAGTTTAAATTAGATTCAAATTCTGGTGTTATTTTTTCATATCTAAAATCAAAACTTAATCCTTTTTTAGACACATAACCAGTTTGAAAATTATAACTATCACCTAATACTAAGAATTCACTAATTTGTTGAGGTGCTAGTAATTGCGTAGCGGCTGCATCAATATATGTAATGTTTAAACCACTAGCACTTGTATTGGCATATTCTGCTAAAAATGAAAATCCTCTATATTTTAATAGTAAATCAATATATGCTTTTGAAAAGTCTGGTAAATTATTTATACCATTAGCATTGTATAGAAGAAAATCGCCATGACCTTCACCTTTAGAATTACTTACGCCTTTATTTTTACTAACAGCAGCACCTAAAACAAATTTTAAACTTTTTTCATGAATTAAATCGGCACTCAAGCCATCATTCCCATCAGAAAAATATCCAAGTGGGTAAAGATCTAACCTAGCTCCTATTTTCACACCACCTAGGTCAGTGTCTCTAGAATCATTTCCAAATGAGTTTCTACCATCTCCAGAAGTTAAAGCAAACATAGGAGCTACACCAAATTTATTTCCAAATTTGCTTTCAATAAATAATCCAAACTCTCTTCCTGTCATGCTGAGGTTATGACTCAATAAACTTCTATCTGTAAACTGCAATTTATCTTCTCTAAAAGTCATTTCGCGGTTATTTAAAAACGTTTGTTTTTGTCCTATTGTGATAGTGGTGTTTTTAAAAGGATGATAGGCTAACCAGGCATCTAATAAAGGTTGAGACTTGCTGTAATCGGTTTGAATTAAGAAACTCACTTTTTCATTAACTGCTTTTCCGCTAATAATTAAAAACGCATTTTTTGCATTAAATTGGTTGTTAGCTTCAAAACTAGCAACTTTAGAGTAGTTGAATGCTGGTTGAATAAATCCGCCAAAATTAAACTGATAGTTTCCGTCATTAAAAGAAAAATTTAAACCAGAACCAAGATTAAAACTGGCTTGATTTTTTTCACTCTCTTGAGCATTTAGTAGTATTGATATACAGCAAAATATGGTTAATAAGGTCTGTTTTTTCATTTGTTTATTTTTTGTATTGTTAATTTAAAAGTCTGTAAATAGGTAAAATTTCTTGTTTGTTTGTTTCAATAATTCCAAAACTCAAAAAACTATTAGGAGCTTCGGGTTCTAATAATTCTATTACTAAATTTGATCTAGTTTGATTCATATCAACTATGAAAGTTCCTTTTGGAAAAATAATAGATTTTTCATTTAGGGTTGTTTCAACACTTTGCAAATTCATTTTTTCATA
>JALRJA010000353.1 GCA_023255235.1 Flaviramulus sp. | reverse complement strand
TAAATGCTGGATTACCATATAACCTCACATTATATTAGTATATGATTTTATAGGTTTTTTATGGGTTTGTAAATGTAGGGTTGTTTATAAAGCTTTCATCTGAAAGGGTTAGTAGAAATGCTTTTAAATGGGCTTTTTCTTCTGAGCTTAAACCTACACCACCTTGAGCTACTTTTTTCATAAGAGGGTCTATAGTTGGGGAGTTTTTTAAACCATCACTATAATGGTTTATAACATCATCTAGTGTTTCAAACCTGCCGTCGTGCATGTATGGTGCGGTATATGCTAAATTGCGAAGTGATGGTGTTCTAAATTTTCCGTTGTGTGCTGGGTCGCCGGTTACTTTACCTAAACCTAAGTCTGTGAATGTATTATCTAATCCGTTGTTGTGAAATAGGTTATCTGTCCATAAAGGGTTTTTATCACTACCATGGCAATGAAAACAATCTCCTTTAGTTTCGTCCATAAAAATAGTAAAGCCACTTAATTCTTCTGGGGTTAAGCTAGCTTCTCCTAAAAGGTGTTTATCAAATTTAGAATTTGATGAAATAAGTGTTCTCTCAAACTGGGCAATAGCTTTGGTTACCAATATAGAATCTATGGTTGTTGTACCAAAGGCTAGTTGAAATAGGTTTGGGTATTCTAAGTGGTTTTGTAGTTTCTGTTCAACTTCTACCCAAGAGCTTTTCATTTCTGTTGGGTTTGAAACAGGCATAAACGCTTGATGTTCTAAACTAAACACACTTCCATCCCAGAAAAATTTTTCATCGTAATTCCATGCTAAATTAAAAAGCGGCATAGAATTTCTATTACCAAAACTACCATCAATGCCATCGCTAAACCTAGACAAATCTGTAAATGCATTTTGAGGTGCATGGCAGTCTGCACAGGCTTGTGTATTATTACCAGACAAAATAGGGTCAAAAAAAAGTTTTTTACCTAAAGCTATGCCTTCAACAGTTTGTGGGTTATTTAGTGGTATTACAGGGTTTAAAATAGTTTCTTTAAATAGTTGAGGTATTTGTAAAGGGCTTGGTGTTGGTGTAGGAACATAGTTTATTACGGGTTCATTTTCACATGCTGAGATAATAACAACTAAGCTTAAAGTAATATGTAGTATTTGTTTTTTCAATTACTGTTATTGAATTATAGATTCTAAACTAAATACATTTTGCCCATTTTCATACATCATAATTTGGGCATTAAAGTTTGGCATTAAGGCGGTATGCCAGTCATTTAAATTCCAAGTGTTTGGGTCTTTAAACCATTGTGCAATATTCATAACAATATTAAAAGTGGTGTTATTTGTAATGTTTACAGAGCCTAAATTTACTACAATGGAAGTGTCTTGAAGTACTTGCTCAGTTCCGGTATTATTTACGGCTCTTATGGCGTGATAAGCATAGCCTGTTTGTGTATTGGTATTATTAATAAACTTACCTTCTAATTGCATAAAGTGATAACCACCACCTAACATTTCAGGTACAGTCCAAGAGGCAGCATTTAAATCGGGGTAATTTTTGCTATTATCTTCATCATCAAAACCAAAAGTAAATGACATGTTGCTATACTGCCCTAACGGAATTTTTGTAGATGAGGTAAACAACAGGTTTGTGGCATTTGTTACATCAACTAAGTTATAACCATCTAAAACAATGGTTTCTTGGTTTGCTTTATGAAAAGTAATTTTTGAGATTACATATCGAAGTTTTTCAATGCTAAGTTCTTCGCCATTTTCATTGGTATATTGTATGGTATTAAAATGGGCGTTTGTTACCAATTCGCCATCCCAATTATGAGAAAAATTTAAGCTAATGCTGGCTTGCAAAACATGGTCGTCATTATCTTTATGGCATGAAATTAATGTAAACATGAGGGTTGCAAAAAGGTATGCTGTTTTTTTCATTAATGGTTGTTTTTAGTAGTTTATTTTAACAATAAGTAAATCTGTAAATCCTTTATTATCATCAACATCATCTGTAGAGCTACTAGATTCTCCTACTGCAACAACAGTTTTATCATCAAGTTCTACGGCATCATACGTAAAATCTATATCATTACCACCTACTGTTTTTTGCCAGATTAAATTAGCATTAGCATCAACTTTTAAAATCCAAGCATCATTTTGTCCTTTATTGTCTTTTACATCACCGTCTGCACTTCTAGAACTGCCTGATAAAATAAACCCATTATCTGATGCTTTACTAATAGAATGTGCTACATCAAAACTTGTTCCGCCAAAAGTCTTTTCCCAAATTAAGGTTCCTTCGGGAGATATTTTAATTAGCCATACATCTGCAGCTCCTTTATTGTTTGAAACGTCTAAATTAGTACTTCTGGTATCACCTACAATAATATAATTGCCATCGTTAGATTTTGTTATAGCTCTTGCTTCATCTATTGCGGTACCTCCAAAGGATTTTTCCCAAATAAGGTTTCCGGTTTCAGATATTTTAATAATCCAAAAATCATAAGAGCCTTTGGAGTTTGAAATATCAACATCATTGCTATCTGAAGATCCAACAATAATATACCCATTATCATTTGTTTGAATAACATCATAAGGGGTTTCTGTAAAAGAACCGCCGTAGTAACGACTCCACTGTTTGTTTCCTAAAGCATCTATTTTAATAGCCCAGTAGTCGCCACCGGCATGTTTTACACGGGCATTTTTACTGTTTCCTAAACCACCCGATGCCGAGACATCTAAAACGCCTGTTAGAAGAAAGCCATTATCAGTGGTTTGAATAAAAGAGATGCCATTATCTGCTCCAGAAAAGCCAAACGATTTTTGCCATAAAATAGCTCCTGTGGGGTTGAGTTTTGCTATCCAAAAATCTTGATCGCCAAAATTTTCAGAAACATCAGTGTCATTACTTTTAGAATAGCCTAAAATGGCATACCCGCCGTCTGTTGTTTGTATAATATCTCGCCCTCTATCATCATCTGTACCTCCATAGGTTTTTTGCCATTGTAAGTGGTTGTTGGCGTCAAATTTAAGTAGCCAATAATCAAAAGAGTTATTTGTTTTACCAATAACATCCCCATTTGTGCTTTGGGTGTATCCTAAAATGGCGTAACCGGCATCGGTTGTTTTAGTAATGGCTTGTGCATTGTCGTTATTTGTTCCTCCTAGTGTTTTTACAAGAGTTATTTCGGCTTTAGAATTAATAGAATTATTAGTATTAGAAGAACAGCTAAACACAATCAAGATAATGAATACATAGTTCTTAAAACTCATAAAACAAATAATAATTAATTGCTTTTTTTCACAATAAATAGCCCTTTATTAATATCACTTATAGCAATGTTACCACTTGGAAAAAATGGATACACACTCCATGCACCATCAAATGTTGTGGTATTATCTTCAGGGTAGGTATCAAAATAACCAATTTCTGATGGTGTATTGGTTTCAATGTTTGATATATCAATCATTCTCACACCAGTTGTATAACTTGCTAGATAAAATGTATTTTCTTTTACATAGCCATTATGGTCTATAGCTTGAGTTGGTCCTAAATAATTAAAATGAAATGTGGGGTTATCTAAATCTGATAAATCAAAAATAACCGTTTTTGTGTTTGTGCCAATATTCATCTCATCAGTTTCATCGCCTAAAATAAAATATTTATGGTCTGGTGTAAGCCAGCCTTGGTGTGTGTAACCAACGTTACTATAGCTAAAATTTGCTATTTGAATAGGGTTAAGTTTATCTGTAATGTCAACAATTACAACTTTATTTTCATTACTGCCAATAAATAGTTCTTTACCAACATGTTCTGTGTCTGGTCCTTGATAAATAACAACTTGTGCATCATGAGAGTATCCTGCAAGTACATTTATATTTACTGGGTCTATAGGGTTTGCAATATCAAAAAAAATAGTGCCTCCTAAATAGCTTGAGCTTCTATTGGTGCCAACAACATAGGCATAAGCTCTATCTTCATTTATTACAATATTATGGGCACTACCAAATCGAGTAGAATGGGCATCGGGAGTAAATGTTTCAGGAGGATTTGTTACGTTTCTTAATTTTTTTAAATCAAAAACCTGTAAACCATGATTTGAGGCGTTATCAGCCACAATGTAGGCGTGGTCTTCAAACACTTTAACATCGCGCCAAGGGCTATTTACAGTAGCTGTTGGTAAGTTGCCAATTATAACCGGAGCATTGGGTATTGAAATATCAACAAAGGCAACACCAGAACTTGTTCCAAATAAAACATATTCTTTTTGAGTTTGTGAGTCAACCCAACCCCAGCAATCATTCCCTGAGGAATTAGCACCACCTAAACTGGCTATGGGAATATGACTCATTAAATCATAATTATTACACGGGTAAACATCTGCAAAACCATTTTCACAAATAGCCAATGGGGCATCAAGTTCTTCGTTATTATCGGTATGGTTTAAAACAGATTCGTTATCACATGATTGAATAACTAAAAAAACCACATATTGTATCAAAACCAATCCAATAATTCGTAACTTTTTCATAGTGCAATTTTTTAAAAGAATTTAAGTTTGCCATAAATATAGTAAAAACAAATATAGCTTCTTATTTTTGTACCATGTTAGAAGATAAAAAACAACCAAAAACAGCGTTGAATAATTTGGGAGAGTTTGGACTGATAGATTATTTAACACAAAATTTTAAAATAAAAAAAACATCAACTATTAAAGGCATTGGTGATGATGCAGCGGTTTTAGAGTTTAAAACAAAACAACTTGTTGTCACTACCGATTTGCTTATTGAAGGCATTCATTTTGATTTAAGTTACGTGCCTTTAAAGCATTTAGGATATAAATCGGTTATTGTCAATTTATCCGATGTGT
Source organism: Flaviramulus sp. (assembly GCA_023255235.1). Taxonomy (GTDB): domain Bacteria; phylum Bacteroidota; class Bacteroidia; order Flavobacteriales; family Flavobacteriaceae; genus JALRJA01. The sequence continues at coordinate 985 of JALRJA010000353.1, read as the reverse complement.
ATGCTATGAACGCCGTTGCTACACAAATAACGGTATCTATAGCAGTATCAAATAGATTTCCTTTGGAAGCTCTTGAAGAACTTTATGCTGGTATTGAAATGGCTTCAAAAATTTATGATATTGATGTTATAGGAGGCGATACCTCTTCGTCTAATACTGGCTTGTTGATTTCAATAACCGCTATTGGTGAGGTAGATGCTAAAAAAGTGGTTTATAGAAATGGTGCAAAACCCAATGATTTATTGGTTGTATCGGGCGATTTAGGTGCCGCATATATGGGGCTTCAAATTTTAGAACGCGAAAAAGAGGTGTATAAAGTAAACCCCAATAATCAACCCGATTTAGAACCCTACACCTATATTGTAGAAAGACAATTAAAACCCGAAGCACGTAACGATATTATAAAGTTATTAAGCGATTTAGAAGTGCATCCAACAGCTATGATTGATATTAGTGATGGGTTATCTTCTGAAATTATGCATTTATGCAAACAAAGTAATGTAGGTTGCGATTTGTATGAAGAAAAAATACCACTTGATCCTCAAGTTATTTCTACTTGTGAAGAGTTTAAAATAGATGCAACTACGGTGGCTTTAAACGGAGGCGAAGATTATGAACTTTTGTTTACAATACCTCAAACCGATTATCCTAAAATTAAAGCAAACCCTAATTTAACGGTTATAGGTTATATAAAAGAAGAAACCGAAGGCATGCATTTAATTACCAGAGGCGAGTTAAAAATTCCTATAAAAGCTCAAGGTTGGAAAAATTTTAATGACTAAGAATGCCCACAATTTTTTAAAGATTTATATATAAACCCCGTTGGTTTTGTGCTTAGTTATCAGTTTTAATAAAACGCTTTAATTCAAGTAAAAGAATGTCTTTGTTTTCTACATGACTCATGTGACCATCGGGTAACTCTACAACACTAATGGGTTTGTTTTTTGTTTGATTAATAAGCTTTTTGTAGTCTAAAACAGGGTCT